>JAGQXA010000288.1 GCA_020436865.1 Saprospiraceae bacterium
CGTCGTCTTCGATATGCACGATGTGCCGGCGCATGCGCTTCTGGATCTCGTCGGTGAGTTGCTTGATCGCCTTGCGTTCGTCTTCGCGGTACAATTCCAGATAGTCCTTCAGGGCGATCGCCTCCCCATACTCGATCATCGCATACGAGCGAAACCGGTCGGAGTCGGTGTAATTGACGCCCACCGGAACGATCAGGGTGTCTTCCTGACCATAGGCATCGTAAGCGCCAAAAGCCATCCGCGCTACGCCCTTCTGCACCGGCTTCAGGCGTTTGGCGTGGAGCACATGGCCTTCGGCCAGGATCAGCACCGGTTTGTTATCCCTCAGCAGGCGATAGCAGAAGTCGAAGGTCTCCTGATTGCGACGCAGGCTTTCAAAGCCGTCCCGAAACCGGAAGATGGGCACGGTGCGCAGAGAAGCCAGGATCCATTTGA
The DNA here is from genome assembly GCA_020436865.1 of Saprospiraceae bacterium. Lineage (GTDB taxonomy): Bacteria > Bacteroidota > Bacteroidia > Chitinophagales > Saprospiraceae > JAGQXA01. The sequence continues at coordinate 436 of JAGQXA010000288.1, forward strand.
TGATGCGGGAAGTGAAGACGTCGCCGCGCAGGATGAAGTGCACGGTAGGTCCCATATAGGTGGCCACCATCACCGGATCGATAAAGGCGGTCGGATGGTTGACGGCAAAGATGACCGGTTTACCCTTCGGAACCGTATGCAGGTTGGCGCGAAAAACCTTACGGAAATAGATCAGGAAGGCAAACGACATCGGGTACTTAACGAAGTAATACAACATGAGCGATAAATTGCATTAACGTTGCTGAGGGTCCGCGCTCCGGCCGGGCCATACCAGCGCCGCGATCGCCTCGCGCATTTCCCGAAGCTGTCCGGTTTCCTGGCGATCGGCCAGTCGAACCTTGAGCGCTTCCTTCCACCCCACGTATCGTTCGCGCCACAACAGGAAGAGGTATCCCAGCGGAGGCCACGTCAACACGAGCGGTACGGCGATCCAACCCCAGATGATCCCGCCGACGAGCATCGCCAGCGAGTAATAGAGCAGGTAGGCCAACATCCCGACGGCCGCCACTACGGAAGCCCGGAATTCCAGATAGCGCACCCGCGTGTCGCCGATGTACTTCGCCAGACGAGCGGGCAGTAAATTTAAGAAATACCCGAGGATTGCAAGCGGAAAACCTGCCAGGAGCAAAAAGGTGGCGAGCAGGTTGAATCTTTCCGGTTGCTGCAGGCCGAGGTCCGACAAGCGAGCGGAATGCAGGGCGGTCCAGTAATCGGCTACCAAGCGCCGCAGACGGTCCTTCTCCGGTTCCGGCAAGGCATTTACCCAGGAGGCCAGTTCGCGTTCGGCCTGCACGCGCCGGTCGTTCTCTTCCACGACCGGCCATCCTTTTTCGGGATGATCGTGGCGGTATAGCTGAAACAATCGCTCGGTCAGGGCTTCGTCTTCCGCCCGCTCGATTATCACTACCCGCTTTTCCAGTTCGGCCCGCAGGGCTTCGGTCAGCTGCAAGATGCCCTGGTTATTCTGTTCGCGAAAAGAATCCAGGTAATCGCGCACCCGCAAGGGCTCTCCGAACTCGATCATCACTTCCGAGCGAAAGCGGTCGGCATACGTATAGTTGACCCCGACCGGCACGATCACCACGTCGAGATCGGCATGTTGGTCGGCTGTGCCCAGGGCCAGGCGGGCCGCGCCCTTCCGTAAGGGGCGCAACCGCTTTTCGTGGATAGTGCGCCCTTCCGCCAGAATGAGGATGGGCTGCCTTGCGCGCAGCACCGATTCGGCGGCGCTAAACGATTCGTAGTTGTTCTTGATCTTGCTGAACCCGCCGTCTTTCATGCGGTAAAAGGCGATCATGTGGAGGCTACGCAAGATCCGGGCGTAAAAAGGCTTGGCGAATATGTCGCCCCGTACCACGAAATGCAACGGATCTTTCAGCCAGCAGGCCAGGATACAGGGCTCCATGAAGGCCGTCGGGTGATTGGCAGCCAGGATGACCGGTTGGTCGCGCGGGATGCGTTCGCGATGCGACAGGTAGATCTTGCGAAAAAAAGTGCCGAGGGTCAGTCTGGCCAAGGGCCTGGTCAGGTAGTATAGCATGATTTCGTTGGGTGCGACTGCAAAAGTACAAAGCTCCGCGAATACCAGGGCGCTTTGTCGGCTTCATTGCGACAGCCTGCTAAATTTCCTAACTTCGCCCCTATGGCGCGAACGAAGTATCTGATCGTCGTCGGCGGCCCGACAGCCTCCGGCAAGACGGCCCTGTCGATCCGGCTGGCCCGGCACTTCCAGACGTCCATTCTGTCGGCCGACAGCCGGCAGTTCTATCGCGAGATGTCGATCGGCACGGCCAAACCGGGCGCCGATGAACTGTCACAGGCGCCGCACTTATTTATCGACTCGCTCCGGGTGACCGACGACTATAGCGTCGGCGATTTCGAACGGGAGGCGCTGGATGCCCTCGAAGAGATCTACCGCGAAAAGGATGTGGCGATCCTGGCCGGCGGCTCCGGCCTGTTCATCCGGGCCCTGTGCGAGGGGCTCGACGCCTTTCCTCCCGTGCCCGTCGAAGTGAAGGAAGCGGTCGACCGGCTCTACCGGGAACACGGACTTCCCGCCCTGCAGGCTCAGTTGCAGGAACTCGATCCGGCCTACTACGAAGAGGTCGACCGCCAAAACCCCCAGCGCCTCATGCGGGCGTTGGCCGTTTGCCGGGCCAGCGGCCGGCCGTATTCGGAATTCCGCCGCTCCGGGATCAAGCCCCGTTCTTTCCAACCGATCTATGTCTTGCTGGAACTGGACCGAAAAACGCTATACGAGCGCATCGACCACCGGGTCGACGAGATGGTCCGGGCAGGACTGATCGACGAAGCACGGGCCCTGTACCCGCTGCGCCGGCACAATGCCTTGCAAACGGTCGGCTATCAGGAACTATTCGACCACTTCGAAGGCAAATACACCCTCGAGGAAGCCATCGAGCTCATCAAGCGCAACTCCCGGCGCTACGCCAAGCGGCAGATGACCTGGTTTCGCAAAGACGCGCACTGGCGGGCGTTTGCCCCCGGAGAAACCGAGGCGGTGATCGACTATCTGGAAGGACAAATGCAATAGTCGGCAGTTAGTCGCCCGACGGCGCCTCGCCGCTGTTATAGATCGCTTCCAGCATGGCGATCTGCCACTTTCCCTTGTGCTTTTCCATGATCCGCAGTTCGCGGCTCAAGGTGCCGGTATCTTGCCAGAAGGTCACCCAGGCACAATTGCCGAAGAGGTGGAAGGTGTAGTCGTACTTCCTGACATTGTATTCCTGTGGTTCCGGGCTTTCTTCGAACAGCTGCCGGACTTCGGCATTCCAATCTTTCCATCCGACGACCTGATGCACTCCGTCGCGGGTGGCGACCGTGCGCAGGATGTAGTCTTCCTGTACCCAGGTCTTTTTCCAGTTCTTGTAGTCGCGAGCCCAGAAGTACTTCGACTCGTTTTCGATGACGTCTTTGATCGCCTGTTCTTCGCCGCTGAGCTTGGTTCGGTTTTGGGCGTAGAGGCCGGTCAGGAGAGAGGTGAGCGCTAGGAGGAGCAGAAGGGATCTTTTCATGGCGGGAGGATTTGATATGAAGCGAATTTGAGTCAGTAAAATTTACGCATTCGCGCGGATTTTTCAAAATCCGTCTCTCCGGGCGGATCGTCACAAATCGCGCCTATTGTCACAGCTTGGCCCTGAAATGGCCGAAAATCCGTTATTTTTGCCCCATGCGTTGGAAAGACCTTCCCATTCGCTATGGGTACTGCATATTGATCGGCACGGCACTGGGCTTTATCATGGGCGCCAAGACCTATCTGCCTTTCCTCTACTGGGGGGAGACCAGCGAATACCAGTGGCAAAGGTATTTTCTGCCGCATTTTATCAACAATACCCTCTGGGGATTCCTGGTGCCGGTCGTCTTTTATTTCTTTCGCCGGTTTCCGATCGCGCGAGGCAGTTCGGCCGGCATGAAGGTCAAGGCCTTCCTCGCCAGTTTCGGCATGGCCGCTTTCCACGAGGTAGTTTCCAACCTCGTTTGGTTCCTGCCCATGGACCTGCTGGGGATCTACCCCTTTACCGATCAGGAACTGAACTATGTGATCGGCGCCTTTCCCTCCGCCCTGATCAGCCGCCTGGTGGAGTACTGGATCATTTTCGCCCTCTTTGCCGCGATCGACTACGCACGCCGGCTTCGCGACAAGCAAGTGGAACTGGCCCGGATGGAGAGCCAGCTGTCGTCGGCTCAGCTCAACGCCCTGCGCCTGCAATTACAGCCACATTTTCTGTTCAACACGCTCAACACCATTTCTTCCCTGATGGAGATCAGCATCAAGGATGCTCAGAAGATGGTTTCGAAACTGGGCAACCTGCTGCGCACCGTGTTAGAAAAAGACCGACGCCATACCATTTCGTTGCGCGATGAGCTCCTCTTCATCAAGAGTTACCTCGACATCGAACAGGTGCGCTTCCAGGATCGGCTCGACATTCGCTACGACATCGATCCGGCCACGCTCGACGCACAGGTACCCAGCCTCCTCCTGCAACCTCTCGTGGAGAACGCCATCAAACACGGGTTTGCCCGAAAGACCGGATCCGGCTATATTCAGGTGCAGTCGCTGCGTTTGCCGTCCGGCACGATCCGCCTGCAGGTCGCCGACGACGGGAAGGGCTGCACCGCTTCGCTCGAACAGATCCTCGAAAAAGGGATCGGATTGCGCAACGTGATCGACCGCCTGAAATTGATCTATAAGGATAACTATCGCTTCTCGCTGCGATCCGGCGAGCAAGAGGGCTTCACCGTGCTGATCGAACTGCCGGAAGTGAAAC
>JAGQXA010000031.1 GCA_020436865.1 Saprospiraceae bacterium
GACAGCTCCCCGCTTCGCTTGCGGTCTTCGCCCTCCATCGTCCACCCGAAGGCGATCCGTTGCGGACCGAACTCCTTGATCTCGGCTTCGAAGGGATACTGAAAGCCGTCGGGTTGAGTGACGATATATAGCAGCCGGCTCCCCGGCTTCAATTCGATGCTTTTGATCTGTTCGACCGGACATGCTCGTCCGAGCAGCATATAGGCCGATTGGTCGCCGAGCAGGCGGGCTTTCTGAGCGTGCAGGCAAGCCTCCTCGGCGCGGTCGAGGTCGTCGTACAGGAAAGCCCGTTTGCCGTGGTAGTAAGCCAGGCTTTCGCGGCTGTCGGCCAGGTCGAGAGCCTTCTGGTTGTCGGCCAGGGCCTTTTCGTGCTCGCCCAGTTCGGCGTAGAAGTTGGAACGGGTGTCGTAGCCATAGTGGGAGGCCGGAAAGACCTCCAGCAGGCGGTCGATCGTGACCAGGGCCTGGTCGGCGCTGTCGAGATGGAACTGCGCATCGGCCAGCTGCAGCAGGGCATATTCGTAGTCGGCCTGTAAGGCCAGCGCGCGGCGGTAGTCGACGGCGGCCTTCTGGTGGTCGTCCTGTTCTTCCCAGGCATCGCCGCGCACGACATAGAGGTCGGCCATGTCGGGGAAGAGCCCGATGGCGAGGTCCATCAACTCGACGGCCCGGTCGAAGCGTTGGTTTTCGATCAGCATGTCGCCGACCTCCAGATAGACCCCTTGCGGCGAACCGTTCATTTCCAGTTGGGAGGCCGTGCGGCAATCGGCGATCACCTGCTCGAATTCGTCGGTGACCAGGGCCTTGAGATAGATCCGGGTGGCGAGGGCCTCCTGGTGGTTGGGATCGGCTTCCAGGGCTTCGTCGAGTAGAGATAGCCCTTTGTCAAGCTGATTGCGTTGAAAATAGAAGGAAGCTTCCTGCAGCAGATCGTCGGCTGTTTTTTGGGCGAAGGCCCAGGAAGAAAGGCCGAAGAGAAGCGAAAAACAGATCAGTTTGCTCATAGTTTATCGGTTAAGGCGGCAACAATGCCGGACTCCGCAAGATACGCAAAAAAATAGCGGCCGGAAGGCAATTTGGCCGTCCGGCCGCCTATTCAGGGAAGTCTCCGGGAAAGGTGGCGCTCCACTGGAAATTTGGTTTTGACGGACTACGGACGAACGAGATTAGCGAAAACTTCGGGAAAGGCAGTATCTTCGTATACTCAAACGATAATGGTTCGGGAAATTCTGAAACGGTCGATCCACCGTCGTTTGAGTATATGCCGACGAAGAAGCGGTTTGGGAGTTCCCAAACAATTTCGGCCTCGGCATAACCATTCTGAGCAATTGTTGTTTATGAGGGCGAAAATCCTCCCCTTTGGGGAAGGGGAACCCCTCCTATCTGTACGATCAAAATTGAAGTTAGACATGAAAAAACGCTACTACTCTTTGGCGCCGCTGTTCTTGCTGGCGGGCCTGCTCTTCAGCTCGTCGCTGGGCGCACAGGACGCGCTGCGCATCGCTCTCGATCATTTGGAACAGGTGCGCGCACAATACGGGTTGACGTCTGAGGACGTAAGCGCTCCGATCGTGAGCAGCCAATACGCCAGCAAGAAAAGCGGCGTGACCCACCTTTACCTCAACCAGTCGCTGGGCGGTATCGAGGTGCGGTACGCCACCGCCAATGCCAACATCACGGCCGACGGCCGGGTGTCGAGCATGCACATCGACTTCGTCCCGAATCTGGCCGCCAAGGTGACCAACGCCATGCCCGTTATCGACGCGCAATCGGCCGTTCATCAACTGGCCGGCGCATTGGGGCTTTCCCTCCCCGCCGGTTTGAAGGTGAAAGAAACGCTGGGCAACGTGGCCCAAGAGGTGCTTTTCGATGCCGGGGCGGCTTCGCTCGAACCGATCCGCGCGAAGTTGATCTACCAGGTGGACAAGACGGAAGGCGTACGCCTGGCCTGGGAAGTACAGTGGTACGCACCTTCGGCCGACCACTACTGGGTGGCCGCGATCGATGCCGGCAACGGCCAGGTCTTGGAAAACGACGACCATGTACTGCACTGCAATTTCGGCGATCCGGCGCATGCCGATCATGCAGCCCATATCGGTTATTCGCCGCGACAGGGTTCGCTGGTGTTCAAGCAGTCGGAAACGGCCCTGACCACCGTCATGCCCAATACCTATCGCGTGTTCCCGATGCCGGTGGAAAGTCCGAACCACGGTCCGCGCGAGTATGTGACCGATCCCGCCGACCTCATTGCCTCGCCCTACGGCTGGCACGACGTCGACGGCGAAGCCGGCGCCGAATACACCATTACCCGTGGAAATAACGTACATGCCTACCACGATATCGACGACGACAACCAGTCGTCAGACGACGAGCCCGACGGCGGTCCGACGCTCGAGTTCGACTTTCCCTATTCGCCCGATTCGATGCCTGAGTATTTCCTCGATGCCTCCGTGGTGAACCTGTTCTACTGGAACAACATCATGCACGATGTGACCTACCAGTACGGCTTCGACGAAGCGGCCGGCAATTTCCAGGAAAACAACTATGGCAACGGCGGTGAACAGGGCGATTACGTGCGCGCGGAAGCCCAGGATGGCGGCGGTACGAATAACGCCAACTTCTTCACTCCGGCCGACGGCAGCCGCGGCCGGATGCAGATGTACCTCTGGTTCGGCGCCAGCGGTCAAACCGACACCTTCCAGGTGCTCGATCCGGCCAACATCGCAGGCGCCTATGAGGTTGCCCTGGCAGGCTTCGGATCGGCCTTCCCCAGCACGGAGCTGATAGCGGAAGTAGTGCTGGTCGACGACGGCTCGGCCACCCCGACCCTGGGCTGCCTGCCCTTCGTGAACAGCGGCGATATGGTCGGGAAGATCGCCATGGTCGACCGCGGCGACTGTGCCTTCGGAGCTAAAGCCACCAATGCCCAGGATGCAGGCGCCGTAGCCACGCTGGTGTGCAACAATCAGCCGACCGGCGTTTTCGAAATGGGTGGCAACTATCCCGATGTAGACATCCCCTCCTTCATGCTCGGCCTCCAGGATTGTAACCTGATCAAGGCCGAACTGAGCGCGGGCAATCCCGTTACCGTGCGTTTGAAAGGCGCCGGCGGAGGCGCAGCCCGCGATAGCGGTTTCGACAGCGGAATTGTCTGCCATGAATACGGCCACGGCATTTCCAACCGACTGACCGGCGGCCCGAGCGTCAATAACTGCCTGAATAACGACGAGCAGATGGGCGAAGGCTGGAGCGATTTCTTCGGCATGGTGCTGACCATGGAGGAAGGTGATGCCGGCCCCGACGTGCGGGGCGTAGGAACCTACGCCATCAACGAAACGATCATGGGCGAAGGGATCCGTCCGGCGCCCTACAGCACCGACTTTGCCGTCAACAACTTCACCTATGCCGATACCAACGACGAAGAGAATATCTCGCAACCGCACGGCATCGGTTTCGTATGGTGCAGCATGTTGTGGGACATGACCTGGGCGCTGATCGATCAGTACGGCTTCGATACGGACTTCTACAACGGTACCGGCGGCAACAACATCGCCATGCAGTTGGTCATGGAGGGCATGAAGCTGCAACCTTGCCGCCCGGGCTTCGTCGATGGCCGCGACGCCATCCTGGAGGCCGACGAGTTGCTGTACGACGGCGCTCATAAGTGCCTGATCTGGGAGGCCTTTGCCAAGCGCGGCCTCGGCTACAGCGCCGATCAGGGCGATTCCGACGATCGCACCGATCAGGAGGAAGCCTTCGATCTGCCGCCCTGGTGCCTGCCGCCCAACGGTCCGCCGACCACCACCATCGTGGCCAGCTCGATCAACAGCTGCAGTGGCCTGATCTACTTCTTCGACAATTCTACCGAATATCCACAAGACTGGCAGTGGAACTTCGGCGACGGCAACACCTCCGACGAGGAGAATCCGATCCATCAGTATATGGAAAGTGGCACCTATCAGGTTACGCTGCAGGCCACCAATAGCCTGGGCGCCGGCACCGCTTCGATCACGGTCGTCGTCGACCTGGTCGAGCCGCCCGTCGTAGAAGATGCGCTGGGTTGCGATGGCCAGTCTTCGTTGCTGACCGCCAGTGGCGCTACCGACTACAACTGGTACCTCGACGGCGAGTACCTGGGATCGGGCAATCCGTTCCAGTCGCCCGAACTCGAGGGCAATACCACTTTCATGGTGGAAGCCGAACAGAAAGGAGCGCAGTACAACTTGGGGCCGGTCGACAACAACTTCGGGCTGGGCGGCTACTCCAGCTCGCCGAACCTGCAAACGCTCAACTTCACCGCCCATGCGCCCCTGGTGCTGGAGTCGGTGCTGGTCGATGCCGATTCGGCCCGTATCCGCGAGATCCTGTTGCTCGACGAAGAAGGCGAAGTGCTGCAGTCGGTGAGCGTGTTCATTCCGGCCGGCGTCAGCCAGATCACGCTGAACATGACGATCGACGAACCGGGCAACTATCGCCTCGGCGGCTACGAGCTGGGCCTGTACCGCAACAACTTCGGCGCCTTGTTTCCGTATACGGTGCCCGACCTGGTATCGATCACCGGCACCTCGTCGAGTTCGATCTTCTACTACTACTTCTACAACTGGCAGGTGCGCGAGGCTTCCTGCTTCAGCCCGCAGGTACCGCTCTTCGTAGAGGCCCAGGAGAGTCCCGTGGCCGACTTTACCGTGATCCAGAACGACGATCAGGTGCAGTTCAGCGACGAGTCGACCGGCGCGACCTCCTGGTTTTGGGACTTCGGCGACGGAAACACCTCCACCGCCCAGAATCCGGCGCATACCTACAAGGTCAATGGCGTCTACTCGGCCACCCTAACCGTATCGAACGGCACTTGCGAAGACATCTTCGAAGTGATCCTCGTGATCATCAATGCCGGCGTCGACGCAATCGAAGGGCTTACCCAGTTGCAGTTGCGCCCGAACCTCGGTAGCGGTCAGTTTCAGCTCTACCTCGAAATGGAACAGCCGAAGGACGTGCGCATGGACGTGTTCAACACCATCGGCCAAACGATACTGTCGAACCAGTGGGACGCCTCCTCGATCATCATCGAAGACATCGACCTCGGCCTCGTGCCGGCCGGCGCCTACTTCGTGCGCATCGCAGTCGATGGGCAGGCGGCGTACCGGAAGTATGTGCTGGTTAGATAAAAGTAGAAAGATGAAAGTAGAAAGATAAAAGACGTTCGGTCCGATTGCTACGTGCGGTCGGACCGAATATCTTTTATCTTTACCAAATGACTTCCCTCGCCACCACCGCCATCGAACTGCTTCTCGAAGCTCCGTTCTACGCCCATCTCCTGGGCGGGCTGTGCCGGACATTTTCCACCGAAAAAACAAAGACCATGGCCCTGGCCGCCGGCGAGGGTTATTTCCAGTTATACCTGAATCCGGACTTTTGGGAGCAGGGTGGGGAAGAGCGCAAAGTTCGCCTGAAACACAACCTGGTGCACCTCGTGTTCCGGCATCCGGTGGAGGCGGGCTCCTTTGCCGATCGATTTCTGTACGACCTGGCGGCCGACCTGGTGGTCAATCAGTTCCTTTCGGAAAAGGAGCGCTGGCCCGGGGCGGTCACGGTGGAGCAGTTTGCCGGACTGGGTCTGCAACGAGGCGGCTCGACCCATTCCTACTATGAACAATTGGCGGCTGCGGGGGATTCGAAAGAACTGCAGGCCCTGCGCGCCCGGGCCGGGGAGGTCTTTGAGGAACACGCTTGGTGGTCCGCCTTCGCTGAAGCTTCGTCGGACGGGGGGCAAGAGGTGGTCAGGATGAAC
>JAGQXA010000289.1 GCA_020436865.1 Saprospiraceae bacterium
AGGGTGGCCTTATCCGATTCGAACTCACAGATCGGTTCGTCGAGTTCGACGTAGTCGCCATCGGCCTTTAACCATTGCGAGAGGGTCACTTCCGTGATGGATTCTCCGATGGTGGGAACTTTCATTTCGACAATGCTCATGTCGTAGTCAATTTTGCCGCGAAATTAAGAAAAAGAAATGGCCCGTTTGCCCGGACCGGCCAGAAAACCACTTTCCTGACGGTATAACAGCTGTGCGCGAGAGGAGTTTATTTCGGCTGGTAGTCGAAGCGCAGCAATACCGCGTCATCGCTTTTCCCTTCGTTCGAAATGTAGAGCGTGCCCTGCTGGTCGAAGCAGATGCCTTCCGGTTGTGCATGGATCTTTTTGCTCAGCTTTTGGATGTGTACGATCCCGCGGTCGGGGTGGTACACCATCAGTAGTTTGCCGACCGACGAAAGGATGTAAAACTCACCGGTGATCGGATGCACGGCGATGCCGGAGGGGCTAAAACCCAGTTCGGATTGATCGGGGTCGAAAAACTCCCACAGTTTTTCCAGCTTCTGCACAGCGGGGTGCGTGTCGAGGTATTCGTGCACTTCCTGAAGCCGGATCACGTACTTCGGCTTTTCGGAGAGTTGAAAGGTATTGAGGTCGAAGGAATAGATGGCCTTGCTCGACTCGAGTTCGTCGCCGTCGCCGGGTTTGCCCTTACAGCCCAGCAGCAGGCAATGGGCGGAGGGGTCGTAGCCGAGTGCTTCCACATTGTTCTCGTCGGTGAGGAAAGAGTTGTGCTTGTCGACCACCTGCGCTTCCGTGCCGACATCTTTGACATGGTAGATCGTGCCGGTGCTCTTGACGACGTAGGCGTCATTGCCGACCATCTCGATGCCCTCGTAATCGCCGTCCTTCCAGAAAGCGATCTCCTGATCGACCTTACCGGTACTGCGGTTCAGGTAGAAGATAACGCCGTCTTCATCATTGATGGCCAGGATGCGGGTTTCGGAAAGCCCCATGCCGAGGCCGGATATTTCGTCCAGTTCCTTGGGCAGTTCCACCGTCTCCGCAGGGTTGTCGAGGTCATAGGGCAGAAGGTAGCCTTCGTTCGTAGGAGGAGCTTGGGAAGAACCGGAAGAGGAGCAGGCGATCAATCCGCCGGCCAGGCAAAGTGCACTGATGATGGGCGACATGAGTACGGTCAGTTTAAGATGCAAAAGTTATTGATTGTTCTCCGGCGGTCGTTGCAGCCTCCGGTTTTGGAACATTCGGAGCGTCCTACAGATCGGCGAGCGATCGCAGCCTCAACTCATAGAGATAACGTGGGGTTTCCTCGTATAGTTTCCGGAAGAGGTCTTGCGCCTTTTGTCCGCTTTTGTGGTCTTTTGCCACGACGAACAGATAGTAGAACACCTCAGCTTGTTCTTCCGGACTTCGCGTTTCGGCTTGCAGGCGGCGAAGCAGATCGAGGGCTTTCTTCTGCTCGCCTTGCCGGTAGGCGATCTGGGCAGCCAATACCTCTACGTTGAAGATGAGGTCTGGATTTCCCAGTTCTTCGGCCAGCCGCCGGGCTTCGATATGAACTTCGGCGGCTTCTTCGAAGCGCTCGAGTTCGAGAAGGACCAGCCCTTTTTCATACAAACTGCTTCCCAGCACTAGTTTATTGTTGATCTGACGGGTAACTTCGATCGCCCGGTTATAGAATTCGAGCGATCGCTCGAACTGGCCGGTGAAGTAATACACATCGCCGAGGGTGTTAACGGCCTTGGCGATCCCTTTTTGGTAGCCCAGCTCCATGCTGATATTCAGCGTGCGATTGAGGAATTCGACGGCATTTTCGAAGCGTCCCATGACGCTGTTCAATTCGCCGATGAGGCCCAGGGCGATGGCCGTACCTTGCTTGTCGCCGAGTTCTTCGGTCAGTTGCAGGTCTTGCTCGAAGTGGGCCATAGCCAGGTCGTATTGCCCTTTGCGTTCGAACACGCTGCCCAGGCATCCGATGGCGATCGAGGTCAGCAGTTTGTTGCCCAGTTCTTCGGCAAAGGCCAGGCCGCGCTCGTAGCAATCCTGGGCTGCATCGTAATCGCCTTTCTCGAAATAGACGATCCCCATATTGGTGTACAGATTGGCCATGCCTTGCTTGTCGTTGCGCTCCCGGCAAATGTCGAGTTGCTTGCGTTGCCAGCGGATACCTTCGTCGTAGTTACCCTGGTTCATGAAAGCCAGTCCGAGGTTGGCCACGATCTGGGCGGTGGTGGTCGAATAGGGAAGTCCTTCGCTCAATTCGATGCTGCGCGTGAAATGCGACTTGGCGCTTTCGTAGTCACCCTGCCGGAAGTACAGGTTGCCCAGATCGCCGTACACCTTCGACTTGCCGAACAGGTCGGAGATGGCTTCGAAAAAGGTAGCGGCGATCTCCAGGTAGAGGCGGGCATCGCGATAGGCGCCTTGCAGCATGAGAAGGTGACCGAGGCAATTGTTGGCACGGCCGAGCAACAGTTTGTCCTTGAGCTCCTGGGCGATAGACAAGGCTTTGTTGTAGATGGTGCTGCAGGCCTCCCACTCGCCGATCAGTTCGAGCACTTTGCCCTTCTTGAGCAGCATCTTGAATTCGGACTCCCGGTCGGTCTTCTTCTGCAGTAGGGCCAGCACTTTGTCGTAATACGAAATGGCCCGTTGGTTCTGGAAATTGCGCCGGGCATAGTCGCCGGCCTTGTGCAGGTACTCGAGCGATTTTTCTTTGACCTCTGCCAGTTCGTAGTGGAATGCCAGATCTTCGTAGTGTTGTTCGATCTGTCCGGCGTACACTTTTTCGATCGCTTCGGCGATCAGCAGGTGGAGCTCCCGCAGGCGGGTGCGCAACTGCATATCGTAAGCCGCCTCGCGCAGCAGGGAGTGTTTGAAGATGTAGCGCAACTCGGTCATGGCCCGCCAGATCTGGCCCTGTTCGGCCATTTTGATCTGTTCCTGCAAGACGAGTTGCAGGGAGCCGTTCTCCTGGATGAACGATTCCTGGCCTTTCAGCACTTCCGACAGCACGGGTACTTCGAACTCGCGTCCGATCACGGCTGCGGCCTTAACGGTTTCCCGCACGAGGGTCGAGAGCCGGTCGATCCGTGCCGTCAGGATGGCCTGGATGGAATTCGAGAGCTTGATGCTCTTGTCTTTGATGTGCCAGCGCCCGTCGACCTGCGCCAGCAGGTTGCTTTCGGAGAAATATTCGAGCAATTGCTCGAGGTAAAAGGGGTTGCCGTTGGTCGTTCGCAGCAACAGTTCGAAAAACTCTTGACTGATGCTGCCTCCGAGCCAGATTTCGGCGAAGGACCGGATGGTTTCCGGCAGCATGATGTTGATGTCCATCTCCAGCGTGGGCACCCCCAATTGCTGCAGGCGGTCAGTGGAAAAGATCGGCGGCTTGGCGCCGTCGTCGGAGTAACGGGAGGTGATGAGTAGCAAGATGGGGTATTGCCGAAGCCTACCCGCAAACTCTTCCAGAAACTCCCGGGAACTCGGATCGAGCCAATGTGCGTCTTCCAGTTCGATCACCAGGGAATGCAGCAACGATTCGGCTACGAAGAGGTTGGTCAGGGCCGCCAGGGTGTTGCGATAGCGTCCCTGGGCATCGAGGTTCTGCCAGATGGAATCCTCCTGATGCAGGCCGATCAGTGCGCCCAGAATGGGCTCGGTTCGGCGGATCTCTTTTCGGATGGCATCCGACTGCGGATGGTCGATCCCGGAGAGCTCGTCCATTAATTCCTGGAGCCGTCCGCGAAATTTCTGGACATTTTCTTCCTCGGAGTGCTCCGGCGATTGTTGGAAGTAGTTTTTGAGGAAGTAGATGAACGGGTTAAAGGGCTTACGTAGGATCTGGTCGGCCAGACAGCCGAACCATCGAAAATCGGTGGCGTCGATCAGATACTTGCGTAGCTCATAGGTAAGCCGCGACTTTCCGATGCCGGCCTCTCCATAAACGTAGGCAACGGCGCCGCGCTTTTCGAGGAGGGCCTTCTCCGAAAAACCGATCAGCTGTTTCAGTTCTTCCTGTCGCCCGATCAGCTGGCCGGTGAAGGCGGGGTGGAATTCGGCATTGCGCCCCATGAGGATGAAGGTCGGCACCGGCCCTTCGATGCCCTTATAGTGGATGTCGCCTTTATGCTTGAAGAGGAACTGCCGGTTCTTGCGCACCTCTTCGTCGACCAACACTTCGCCCCAGTCGGCATAGGTCATCAGCCGGGCGGCGAGATTAACGCGGTTGCCTACGGCGGCATACTGACAACGCTCTTCTCCGCCTACGATACCGCAGTAGGCCACGCCGGAGGTGATGCCCACGCGGAAGGCCAGGCTGGTGGTGTTTTGCAGTTCGTCGAGTTCGCTGCGCACGGTCGCGACGAACTCGAGGGCTCTTTCGACATTGTTTTCGAACGATACGGGCGCTCCGAAGAAACACACCAGTACTCCGCCCTTGTCGCCGAAGTCGACTTCCTTGAAGTAGCCCGAGAAGGAGTAGATCTGCCGTAGCACGTTGCTTACGAACTGGTTGAGCAGTTCATGGCTTTCCACGCCGATGAACGAGATAAAAACGGAGATGATGCTGCGAAACTCACCTTGCTGGTTGAAGTGCAGGACAGAATCGGGCAGAAACTCGGCGGCGACCTTTTCCGTGACCGGGGGAAGCTGTGGAATGGCCGGCAAGGGTTCGCCGGCAATGCTCGAACCGGTGAAGAGAAAGTAGCGCCGGCTCCCGTAGATGGTGATGGGGAAGCCTTTCGGCAAATATCGCTGCAGGTTCTCGTCGAGTATGATCTCCTGCTGGCTGGCCCGCACCTGACATTCGGTGCAACTGGAGATGGCATCGCCCCGGAAATAGTAGGCCTTTTTCTTCTTTCCGAGAACACCCCATTCGACCGTGCCGACGGAAAGTCCGATCTTGATGCCGATGGGAAAATCGCCAAAGCGGAAATTCTTGGAGCTGAACAGATCGCGGATCTCGCGGGCGGTGAAGATGAAGGCTGCGGCATTTTCGGCGGGCGAATCGGTGGGAAAAACGGCGGTAAAGGCGTCGCCGGCAAAATGCGGAATGAATCCGCCCCGGCGGAAAACCAGCGCCACCATCGGGCCGAAGACGTTGTTGAGAATGCCGGAGAGCTTTTCAGCCCCCTCGTTTCCCTTGCGCATCAGACTTTCGGTAAGCGGAGTAAAGCCGGACAAGTCAATGAACATCGAGTAAGCTTCGAAGCTCCCGTGATCATTGCCCTTTAGATATTGCTCGTGAATAAAATATGGAAGGAGATTCTTCACAACCGGCCAAACTAACGATCTGTCACCAAAATAATGGGGAAAATTACGAATTTATGGCGAGCCTTTCGATTATTTATTCTGGCAACCAATTCGGGCGAAAGGCTGTCTTTGCCTGAGAAGAAATTCAGCTGCGAGAGAGCGATGGCGACCGTTGTCGACTTGACAGGGGGCGACTGCAGGCGTGATTTTCGGTAGTTTCGTCTTATTTTTACCCATAAGCAGCTTAGCGATCTTATCCGATGAAGCACCTCCTGACTATTATCTGTGGACTATTGCTGGGATTCTCTGTCTGGGCCGGGACGGAGAAAGGGATCGACCCCTTGAAGAAGCAAACCCTTGCGCTCCGTGTGGAAACGGCGATCAAGATCGATGGGCAGCTCGACGAAGCCGATTGGCAGTTGGCTGCGCCGGCGGCAGATTTCGTTCAACTCCAGCCGAATCCCGGAAAACCGGCCACGCAACTCACCGATGTGCGGGTGTTGTACGACGATGCGGCCCTCTATATCGGGGTTCGCTTGTTCGATCTCGATCCCGACAGTATCCTGCAGGAAATGACCGATCGCGACCAATTGGGGAATACGGACTATTTCGGAGTGCTCATCGACGCCTATCAGGACGGACTCAACGGCCTGGGCTTCTTCGTCACTCCGGCCGGCATTCAATTCGATACCAAATACTCGGCTTTGACGGGCTCCGGTGGCGACACTAACTGGGATGCCGTGTGGGACTCCCAGGCCCGCATCTCTGCCGAAGGGTGGGTGGTAGAAATGAAGATCCCTTATTCCGCGATCCGCTTCCCGCAACAGGAAGAACAAGTGTGGAACGTCAATTTTGTCCGCCAGATCCGCCGGCACCGCGAAGAGGTTTATTGGAGCGAGGTCGATCCCGAGGTCAACGGCCTGCTCAACCAGTCGGGGCAATTGAGCGGCATTCGGGAGGTGAGGTCGCCGGTGCGGCTGTCCGCCACTCCCTTTATGGCGGTGTATGTGGAAAATGTCCATGATCAGCATAGTACGCCGCACAATAGCTGGGGGCGCTCCTTCAATGGCGGGGTCGATCTAAAGTACGGCATCAACGATGCTTTCACCTTGGATATGACCCTGGTGCCCGACTTCGGAGAAGCACGTTCCGACAACCAGGTCCTGAACCTGTCGCCTTTCGAAGTGCGCTTCGACGAGAACCGGCAGTTCTTTACCGAGGGGGTGGAACTCTTCAACAAGGGAAACCTGTTCTATTCGCGCCGGATCGGCAGCGAGCCCCTGCACTATTCCGACGTGGAAGACCGACTGGCAGAAGGAGATAGTTTGCTGACCAACCCTTTGGAAACACAATTGCTAAATGCCACCAAAGTGTCGGGGCGCACCAAGGGAGGCCTCGGAGTAGGAGTGTTCAACGCATTGGCCGGACGAACGCATGCCCGCTATCTGGAAGCCGGAAGTGGAGAAGAACGCCTGCTCCAAACCAACCCGCTGACCAATTACAACGTGCTGGTGCTCGATCAGAACCTGAAGAATAACTCGTATGTCACCTTGCTCAATACCAACGTTTGGCGCGAAGGCGGCGATTACGACGCCAATGTGAGCGGCGCCGTATTCAATTTCCGCAATAAGGAGAACTCCTACGAACTCGGAGGAAAGGCCGTGTTGAGTCAGTTGTATGAACCTGGTGATACTGAGCTAGGCCATTCCTATAATCTGTACTTCGGGAAGACCAGCGGGCAATGGCTTTGGTCTTTTAGCTACAATGTGGAAAGCGACACTTACGACATCAACGACCTCGGTTTTCTGTACAACAATAATGAGCGCCTGTTCTCCGGCAACCTTAACTTCAACCAGTACGAACCCTTCGGCAATTTCAACAACGGGGGATTCGGTCTATGGATGGGGTATGGCCGCCTCTACAGTCCGAACGATTATGCCAGTTTTTCCATCAATACCTGGGGCTGGCTGGTCAACCGGAATTTCTTCGCCTTTGGGCTCTGGACGGACCACCAGCCCTTTGCTACTTTCGACTACTTCGAGCCTCGCACGCCCGGCCGGTACTATCGCTTTCCGACCAATCACAACTTCGGGTTGTGGTTTTCGACCGACTACCGCAAGAAATGGGCGCTCGACATGGAGAGCAACTATCGGGAATACGCGGAAGACGGCCGCCACCGCTTTAACGTCTGGTTCTCGCCGCGCTTCCGCGTCAGCGACCGGCTGACGTTGCGCCTGAGTCTCAATAGCTACAACTTCTTCAATGACGTGGGCTTTGTCGATAAGGTGGGCGAGAACGAAACCATCGTATTCGGCCGCCGCGATCAGCGGATCGTCGAAAACACCCTGAATGTGAGCTACACGTTCACCAACCGCATGATCCTGACCTTTCGGTTGCGCCACTATTGGTCGGGGGTGAAGTACGATTCTTTCCACGAGCTACAGACGGATGGGAACCTCGGCCCGACCTCCTTCGACGACTACAACGACAACAGTTTCAACTCCTTCAATATCGATGCCGTATACCGCTGGCGCTTCGCGCCGGGAAGCGACCTGTTCATCGTCTGGAAAAACTCGGTCCTCGATTATGCCGACGAACCAAGTCGGGTACAGGGAGCCTATTTCGGGAGCATCGGACAGTTGACGGACCTTCCGCAACACAACAGTTTGTCGATCAAGCTGATCTACTATCTCGACTATCTCGATATTGTGTCGAGGTTATGATCGCCCGGCATTCACTCCTCTATCCAGCGGTATAGTCCCGACCCCAATTTAAAGTAGCGATCCGGCAGCTGTCGGGCCGGCAACTGATCGAAAGCGGCTATGAACAGGTCAGGAGTTCGGAGCGCTTCTTCCTGCTTGTTGTGGGCCTCCTGAATGAACAGGGTGGCAGCCGAGTCCGGGCTCTCCAGGGCGGTGAGCAGGAGCGATTCGTAGGCCACTCCCCAGGGCATGATGAGCGTATCCATCGGCGCCTCGTAGGTATTGGTGTAAAAACGCTTTCCGCCTTCCTGTTGGCGCGCCTCCCCGATGCGCCGTTCCAGCCAGTCGAGGCGCTGCGTAAAGGTGGGCGCGTTCGAGCGAATGACCAGGACGCGGTCGACCATCAGCAGGGCCAGAGCGATCAGCCACCATTGCGGCTTTCCGATCGAGGGCATGATCTCGAACAAAAAGGGCGTCGCTACAAAAATGCTTAAAGGCAGGTAAGTGACCTCTGCATAGAAGCGGTAGGTCGTGTTCGGCGAGCTATAGTGGACCAACAGCAGATAGCCGAGGGTGGAAATCCACACCCAGCCGAGGCGCCCCCAGCGACGTTTCCAAAAATAGAAAACGCTGAGCCCGCCGAGAAGCAGGGGAAAGAAGTAGTAGTACTGCACGCACTTAACCAGGAACTTTCCGTTGGCAGGCATATCCCAGAAGTTCGGGAAGTACTGCTCCAACGCCTGCCGGAACAAGTCCATCTTATGCGCTTCATAGCCCGAATGGAATAGTTGCGAGAAAACCACGGCGATCAGCAGGTAGACCGGCATCAGCAGGTAATAGCGCCAATGGCGGAAGGCGGGCTCGATCAGCAGGAAGTAGATCCAAAGAAAAGTGAAGAAGACCACCGTCAGCTTATGGGAATTAGCGATCAGGGCGATCAGGACTACCGCTGCAGCCCATAGCCAGGCGCGTTCGAGTCGCGGATACTTCCAGATCAAGGCGAACAGGAGCAGCAGGAAGGCCAGGCCCTGATAGAATTCGCTCTGAATGTGGTAGAAGGTATCGAACGACAGCAAGGTGAACAGCAGGACCAGTACCCACCCCAGGCGCTCGTTTCCGAGCCGGTCGACGATCAGCCAATACAACAGGCCGAACAGCAGCGGGTAGGAAACCGAATAGGCGATCAGGATCCATTGGAGCGGTAGCTGCGCCTTCAGGGCCAGCCACGGCAGGACCTGCACCAGCACATTTCCGAAGCGCGAATGAGCGATCAGCGGCTTGCCGTCGACGATCAGGTGAAAGACCTGGTAGGCGGCATCCGTGAACAGCGTCCGTTCCCGGAAATAGATGATCGCCATCAGACTCAACACGCCGAGTGTCAGATACCCGAGCCTCCGGAAAGACGGCTGTGAAAAACGCAAGTCCATACCGGCCTATTCCTGGTCGTCGAGCAGGCTCAGGTGCAGCTCGTCGAGCTGGTCCGGTTCGACCGGCGAAGGCGCGTCGATCATCATGTCGCGGCCCTGGTTGTTCTTGGGGAATGCGATGAAGTCGCGGATGCTCGATTGTCCCTGCAGGACAGCACAAAGGCGGTCGAAGCCGAAGGCGATGCCCCCGTGGGGCGGCGCGCCGTATTCAAATGCTCCCAGCAGGAAGCCGAATTGCGCCTCGGCCTGCTCGGGGGTGAAGCCCAACAGCTTGAAATTCCTTTCCTGTAGCTCCCGGTCGTGGATCCGGATGGAGCCGCCGCCGATCTCGACCCCGTTGATGACGAGGTCGTAGGCGTTGGCCCGCAGGCCTTTCAGCGTTTCGAAATCGCCGGTGAGCATGCGCGGAATGTCGTCGAGCTTGGGCGAGGTGAAGGGGTGGTGCATGGCGAAGAAGCGTTCTGCGTCTTCGTCCCATTCCAGCAGCGG
>JAGQXA010000290.1 GCA_020436865.1 Saprospiraceae bacterium
ACCGAGCGCGACCGCTTTCTGCAAGGCAATGGCATCCCTTCCATCGACGCCATGATCCAGTGGTCGCAGGAGGTGATCCAGTTCGTCAAGAATTTTCACTATAAAAATGCCGCCTGGATCGACCAGTTCGCCCAGTTCCCATCCGGACACATGGGCCTGGTCGGCGAGAACGGCGAGTTCGAGCTGTACCACGGGCGCCTGCGCGCCATCGACGGAGAAGGCAGGATCACCCTCAACGACGTGCCGAACGACCAGTACCACCGCTACATCGCAGAAGGCGTGGAGAAGTGGTCGTACATGAAATTCCCCTACCTCAAACATCTGGGCCGGGAGACCGGCTGGAACCGCGTCGGCCCGCTGGCCCGCATTAACCTCACCAGCAAGATCCCGACCCCGCTGGCCGAGTGGGAACGGCAGATATTTATGGCGCATTCGCCAGGCTGGCCCAACCACAGCACTATGTTCTACCACTGGGCCCGCATCATCGAACTGCTGCATTGCGCGGAGGTGATGAAGAAACTGCTCAACGACCCGGATATCCTGGGAGGCGAATTGCGCCGCGAAGGCGAACACCGGACCGAAGGGATCGGTATCATCGAAGCGCCGCGGGGCACGCTGGTGCATCACTACCAGGTGGATGCCAAAGGGCAGATCACCAAGTGCAACCTCATCGTGTCGACGACCTACAACAACGAAGCAATGAACGAGGCGGTCCGCTGGGTAGCCCGCAACGAACTGGCCGGAAAAGACCACATCAGCGAAGGCATGCTCAATCGCGTGGAAACGGCCATCAGGGCTTACGATCCCTGCCTGAGTTGCGCGACGCATGCCATCGGACAAATGCCTCTCCAACTCCAACTCTTTGGGCCCAACGGCGAAATACTCGATGAATACGCTAAATGGTGAAGCGACCCTCCTTTTCGCCATCGGCAACGACAGCCGGGGCGACGACGGACTCGGCTGGGCCTTCGCCCAGCTGGTGGAAGAAACGAACCTCTTCCGCGGTCGCCTGTTTTACCGCTATCAGCTACAGGTGGAAGACGCCGAACTGCTTACGACCTGCCGTCAAGTGATCTTCGTCGACGCCTGCCGGTATGAACTCAAGGAGGGCTTCGCCCTGCAACCCTGCCTGCCCGCCGTTGAGTCCTCTTTCACGACCCACGCCTTGTCGCCCTCCGCGGTGCTGCAATGTTGCTATGAACTATACGATCATCGCCCCGAGGCCTTCCAGTTGCTCCTGTCGGGCTCGAATTGGGACCTCAAGCAGGGCCTGAGCCCCTCCGCCGTCCGCCACCTGCGAACGGCTTTCCGCTTCTTTTCCGAAAAAGTGTTGCTGTTACAATAAGGTGACATAAATCACCCCTCTTCAGTAATGAATGTCATTTTTCGGCCTGTGGAAGCAGCCTATTTTCGATGTATACAACCATTCAAAAAATACCAGCGTATGGAAACCGCAATCCATGTCAAGTATGTCTACACCTTCGGCGACGGAAAGGCCGAAGGAAATGCCAAAATGAAAAACCTTCTGGGCGGCAAAGGGGCCAACCTGGCGGAAATGAATCTGTTGGGAATTCCGGTCCCCCCGGGTTTTACGATCACGACCGAAGCTTGCACCTACTATAACGAAACGGGCGAAGAGGCCCTGATCAAAGCTGTGCGCGAAGAAGTGGAAGAGGGCGTGGCCCTGGTCGAGCGGGTCATGGACGCCCGTTTCGGCGACAACGATAACCCGCTCCTTCTCTCTGTGCGTTCCGGCGCGCGCGCCTCGATGCCGGGGATGATGGATACCGTGCTGAACCTCGGCCTCAACGACCAGGCCGTCGAGGGCATCGCCCGTCGCTCCGGCGAAGAGCGATTTGCCTGGGACTCCTACCGTCGCTTCGTGCAGATGTACGGCGACGTAGTCATGGGCCTGAAGCCCGAATCGAAGGAAGACGAAGACCCCTTCGAACTGATCCTCCATGAAATGAAAGAGGCTCGTGGGGTCAAGAACGATAACGAACTCTCTGCAGCCGACCTGCGCGAACTGGTCAAGCGTTTCAAGACCCTGATCAAGGATCGTACCGGTCAGGAGTTCCCTACCGATCCCTGGCAACAGCTCTGGGGCGCCATTCTGGCCGTTTTCCGCAGCTGGAATAACGAACGGGCCCAGGTGTACCGGAACCTCAACGGCATCCCCGAAGACTGGGGCACCGCCGTTAACGTGCAGGCCATGGTGTTCGGCAACCTGAGCGACAATAGCGCCACCGGCGTGGCCTTTACCCGCGACGCCGCCACCGGCGAAGATATTTTCAACGGCGAATTCCTCATCAACGCCCAGGGCGAAGATGTGGTGGCCGGCATCCGCACCCCCCAGCAGATCACCCTCGAAGGCTCGCGTCGCTGGGCTAAACTGGCCACTATCAGCGAAGAGGAACGCCGCGCCGACTACCCCTCCCTGGAAGAGGTCATGCCGGAAGTATTCCGTCAACTCGACGAAGCCCAGCAGGCGCTGGAAGACCATTACGCCGACATGCAAGATCTCGAATTCACCATACAGGACGGTAAGCTCTGGCTGCTGCAAACCCGCAACGGCAAGCGCACCGGCATGGCCATGGTGAAGATCGCGATGGACCTCCTGCGCGACGGCACGATCGACG
>JAGQXA010001008.1 GCA_020436865.1 Saprospiraceae bacterium
GCCGCTGCCGTTTATGGCTGACCGTTCTTATTTCCTCCGCATCCGTCGCCAGTGTTCGAGCAACTGCAGATCCTGCTCATTCTTGATCAGCGCGTGAAGGTGAGGAGGCAGATCGCCTTCCAGCGAAAAGTCCTTCAGCTTCCGGTCGGCCACCTTCTCGAAGAGGAGCAGTTTGATCCAGTCGAGCAATTCGCTGGTGGACGGTCGCTTTTTCAGTCCGCCGAGTTCGCGCAGGTCATAGAACAGGCGCAGGGCTTCCGACACCAGCGCCTCGTGGATGCCCGGGTAATGGACATCCACAATGGCCTGCATCGTTTCCTTGTCTGGAAAGCGGATGTAGTGGAACAGGCAGCGCCGCAGGAAGGCGTCGGGCAGTTCCTTTTCATTATTGGAGGTGATCACGACGATGGGCCGGTGCCGGGCCACGATCGTTTGCTGCAGTTCGTAGACATAGAACTCCATGCGATCGAGTTCGAGCAGGAGGTCGTTGGGGAATTCGATGTCGGCCTTGTCGATCTCGTCGATGAGCAGCACGATGGGCTCGTCGGTGGCAAAGGCTTCCCAGAGCTTGCCCGGCTTGATGTAATGGGCGATATCGGCCACCTCTTCGCGGCCCAGTTGGGAGTCGCGCAGGCGCGAAACGGCATCGTACTCGTACAAACCCTGCTGTGCCTGGGTGGTCGATTTGATGTGCCAGGTGATGATCGGCTTGTCGAGGGCGCGGGCGATCTCGTGGGCGAGGAGCGTCTTGCCCGTACCCGGTTCGCCCTTGACCAGGAGCGGCCGCTGCAGATGGATGGCGGCATTGACGGCCACCTGTAATTCGTCGGTGGCCACATAGGAATCGGTGCCGGTAAATTTCATATGTCCCCAAAGATAGTTACTTCCGTCGCTAACGGAAATGGAGGCGGTATTTTACCTTTGCTTCTCATGGATACATTGAGTATCGGGCAAGCAGTGGCCGGGCAGATAGCAAATACCGGCTGGCCGGAATGGGTGGCGATTGGCGGGGCGATCCTGTATCTCGTGCTGGCTGCCCGGGAGAGCCCGTGGTGTTGGTTTTGGGGGATCATCAGTTGCGCGTTCTGGGCGTACGTCGCCTACGCCGAGTACGCTCTCTTCGTCGACGCGCTCCTGCAGGTCTTCTACGTGCTGATCAGTTTCTGGGGTTTGTATGCCTGGCTTTACGGCGGGCAGGCCCACGACGCCCTTCCGATCAGCGTACTGCCGCTTCGGTCGCATGTCGGCATCATTCTTGCAGGACTGCTGCTGACCCTGGTCGTCGGTTACTTTTTCGATCAGTACACGCCGGCAGCTGCGACCTATCCGGATGCTTTTACGACCGTCTTTTCGGTGATCGCCACCTTCATGGTCATTTACAAGAAGCTGGAAAACTGGTTGTACTGGCTCGTGATCGACACGGTTTACCTGTTCTTGTACGGCAGCCGGGGAGGGTATCTGTTCGTCCTGCTCTTTGTGGTCTATCTGGTACTGGCGGTCGTCGGATACCTTCGGTGGCGCCGGGAGTTCGAGCGTAATTTAAATTCAATCTAAATAATAAGCGCGATCAACTTTGCAGAAAGGGCTACCTTCTTAAAATGGAAACCTTTTTTATCTTTGCGGAGATTTTGAAACCGGGTTTTCGGTGATGATCCTAGTTGCTGAAAATCTGCGGTTTAGCGTGCTTTTTGATTTTCTAATACAACGGTGATCAATGAAGATCGAAATATCTAAAACCGCCTTGGTAGCGGGCTTTTTCTCCGCCGCCGTTCCTGCCTTCGGACAATCCGGTTCCGAGGGGTCCAGCTTTCTGCTGATCGGCCTGATCTCTGTGGCCGTCCTGGTCTTGTTGGCGGTGCTTTTGCAGGTGTCCGACAACTTGTTGGCCATCGAAGCCCGGCAGACCGGGGCAGACCGGTCGGGCGCCAACTTTTCGTTGTTTCCCCGCCTGGCGGAGATCTTCCGTCCGGCCAAGCCCGCCTTTCTGAGCGAAGAGACCGTTTACCGGCTACGCCGCGGGCACGACATCAATCTGGCCGGAAAGCCGGAGTCGACGACGATCCAGGAGATGAAGGTCGGCACCTTTGCCCTGCAGCCGCCCAATTTCATCGGCATGATGCCGATCCCCAAGATCCTCGTCGAGGAGGGGCAATCGGTGAAGGCCGGCGATCCGATCATGTTCGACAAGAGCCGTCCGGAGATCCAGCATGTGGCCCCTGTAAGCGGCGAGGTGATCGCGATCAACCGGGGCGCCAAGCGCTCGATCGCAGAGGTGGTGATCCTGGCCGATAAGGAGCAGCAGTACCGGAAATTGCCCGCTTTCGATTACGAGAAAAAGAGCCGCGAAGAGCTCGTGAAATACCTGTTGGAAAACGGCGGCTGGACCCTGTTTCGCCAGCGTCCGTACAATGTGCTGGCCGACCTGGAAGAGGCGCCGGCCAACATTTTCATCAGCACTTTCGATACGGCGCCGCTGGCGCCCGACCTCAACCTCGTGGTAGAGGGTCGGGGCGAAGCCTTCCAGGCCGGCCTGAACGTACTGGGCAAGCTCACCAGCGGGTCGGTGCATCTGGGCCTCGACGCCCGGGGCGAAACCGTTCCTTCCGAGATCTTTACCCAGGCCGAGAACGTGCAGAAGCACTGGTTCAGCGGCAAGCACCCGGCCGGCAATGTCGGCGTGCAGATCCATCATATCGCGCCGATCGGCGACGGCACCAAGGTTTGGACGCTGGGCGTGCAGGAGGTCATCACCCTCGGCGCCATGTTTACTGAAGGCCGCTACAATGCCGAGCGGGTCATTGCCGTGACCGGCAACGAGATTAGCGAGCCGAAGTATGTGCGGACGATGCTCGGGGCCAGCATTGCCGATCTGACCAAAGACAATCTGCGCAGCGATCACGTGCGCTACATTTCGGGCGACGTTCTGTCGGGCGAGCAAAAGGCCGGCAAGGGATATCTCAACTTCTACGACGATCAGCTCACGGTCATCAAAGAAGGCGATTACTTCGAGCTGTTCGGCTGGCTGATCCCCGGTAAATTCCGCCCGACGGTTTCGCGGAGCTATCCCAACTACCTGTTCAAGAGCATGGAATACGAAGCCGACACCAATACGCATGGCGAAAAACGCGCCTTTGTAGTGACCGGCGAATACGAGGCCATGCTGCCGATGGATGTTTATCCGCAACATCTGCTCAAGGCCATCCTGATCAACGACTTCGAACGCATGGAGGGCCTCGGCATTTACGAAGTGGTCGAGGAAGATCTGGCCCTGTGTGAATTCGCCTGTACTTCGAAGCAGCCGTTGCAACAGATCCTGCGCGAAGGTCTCGACCTGATGCGCGCTCAGGGTTGATCCGCAGGCCGTGAACCGAGTTGACGACTCCTTGTTTTTACAATACCAAAAATTATCCCATAAGGGACTGCAATGAAAAAAGGACTTTTAAAATTCTTCGAACGCATCGAGCCCGATAAGAAGAAGTCGCCATTTCTGCATACCCTGTTCGACGGATTCTTCACCTTCGCCTTTGCTCCAAACCTGGTGACCAAGGGCGGCGTGCACATCCGCGACAACATGGACCTCAAGCGGTTGATGGTACAGGTGGTGCTGGCTCTGCAGTTGTGCTATCTGTTCGGCACGTATAACCTCGGGCATCAGCATTTCACCTCGCTGGGGGAATACACGGGCTTCTTCGACGGCTTCCACCTGAAGCTGGTCTACGGCCTGATCAAACTGATCCCGATCTTCGTGGTGACGCACGTCGTCGGCCTCGGGATCGAATTCTACTACGCCTATAAGAAGGGACACGGCATCGAGGAAGGCTTCCTGGTATCGGGGGCCCTGATCCCGCTGATCATGCCGCCCGATATTCCGATCTGGATCCTGGCCATGTCGGTGGCCTTTGCCGTGATCATCGGGAA
>JAGQXA010000291.1 GCA_020436865.1 Saprospiraceae bacterium
CGGGCATATCTTCGGCCGATGTGAAAGGCATCGGTATCGCCTATCAAATGCACGGACTCGTTTTGGTCGACCGCGAACGGAAGGTCTTGCGTCCGTCCATCATCTGGTGCGATAGCAGGGCTGTCGGGATCGGAAACCGGGCCTTTGAACTCATCGGGCAGCACCGATGCCTCTCGCGACTGCTCAATTCTCCCGGCAATTTTACAGCTTCCAAGTTGAAATGGGTGCAACAGAACGAGCCGGAACTCTATGATCGCATCTATAAAATGATGCTTCCCGGCGATTACCTGGCCATGCGCCTGACCGGTGAGACATGCACTACTCCCGGGGGGCTTTCGGAAGGCATATTATGGGATTTTCAGGAAAACAAGGCCGCCGAACTATTACTCGACCACTATCAACTGGATAAGAGCCTGATCCCGCCGGTCCGGCCTACTTTTTCCCGGCAGGGAGAACTGACGCGCGAAGCTGCAGAGGCCACCGGTTTGAAAGCCGGAATTCCGGTCGCCTACCGCGCCGGCGACCAGCCGAATAACGCCATGTCGCTCAATGTATTGAGACCCGGAGAGGTTGCCGCTACCGGAGGTACGTCGGGGGTAGTCTATGGCGTGGTCGACCGCCCTGTGTTCGATCCGGCTTCCCGGGTGAACGGTTTTGTCCATGTCAACCACTCTACTTCCGATCCACGCATCGGGATACTGCTTTGTATCAACGGAGCAGGGATCCAGTACAGCTGGATCAAGCATCAGGTGACCCCTACCGAAGGATCTTACGACCAGATGGAACTCCTGGCCGCTTCCGTGCCGCCGGGGGCCGACGGCTTGCGGATGCTGCCTTTCGGAAATGGGGCCGAACGAATGCTCGATAACAAAAACATCGGTGCGAGGATCAAGAACCTCCATTTCAACCGGCACGGCCGGGCACACTTGTACCGGGCCGCTTTGGAAGGCATCGCCTTTGCATTTGTGTATGGAATGGGTATCTTGCGGGAGATGGGGTTAGAATTAGAGGTCATGCGCGTGGGCAACGATAACCTTTTCCAATCGAAGGTCTTCTCCGGCACGATCGCCAATCTGATCGGCTGCCGAATCGAGATGTTCGAGGCAACCGGGGCAATCGGCGCCGCCAAAGCGGCCGGGGTGGCTACCGGCTTCTACCATTCCATTGAGGAGGCCATGCAGGGCGCCACTATTCGGGCGATCTACGAGCCGGAACCGGCTGTCTCTGCGTTCGAAGCGGCCTACCAGGATTGGCGATCCGATCTAAACGAAATTCTCGTACATATCTAGCGCTAGCATGGCAGCAAACAAGCAGGTCCGGCTGACCGTCGGACAAAAAGAATTTTTTCCGGGGATAGGCCGCATCGTGTTCGAAGGCCGGGAAACCGACAATCCGCTGGCCTTTCGCTGGTACGACGAAAATCGCCTGGTTGGCGGCCGAAGCATGAAAGAGCATTTTCGGTTTGCACTGGCCTGGTGGCATTCTCTGGGCGGAACGGGAGGAGATCCTTTCGGCGCGCCCACCAAATCCTTCCCCTGGCTTGCAGCCAACGAGCCGATGCAACAGGCCCGCGACAAAATGGATGCCGGTTTTGAGTTGATCACCAAACTGGGCATTCCCTATTACTGTTTTCACGATTTCGATCTCGTTGCAGAAGGAGATTCCCTGGCCGAAAGTGAGCGACGCCTGCAGGCGATCACCGACTATGCCCTCGAAAAGCAAGAGGCTTCGGGCGTGCAGTTGCTCTGGGGAACGGCTAATCTTTTTTCCCACCCGCGCTACATGAACGGCGCTATGACCAATCCGGATTTCGCCGTCGTTTCCTTTGCCGGCGCGCAGGTGAAGAATGCCCTCGATGCGACCATCAAGTTGGGCGGGGAGAATTATGTATTTTGGGGTGGCCGGGAAGGCTATATGACGTTGCTCAATACCGACATGAAGCGCGAACTCGACCACATGGCCCGGTTTCTGCACATGGCCAAAGACTACGCGCGAAGCCAGGGGTTTACCGGCAACTTCTTCATCGAACCCAAACCGGCGGAACCTAGCAAGCACCAGTACGACTTCGATGCGGCTACCTGTGTTGGATTCCTGAGAGAATACGGGCTGGCCGGCGACTTCAAGCTCAATATCGAAGTGAATCACGCTACCCTGGCCCAACATACTTTTCAACACGAACTGCAGGTCGCTGCCGATGCCGGGATGTTGGGCAGCATGGACGCCAATCGCGGGGACAACCAGAACGGCTGGGATACCGACCAATTCCCCGTCGATGTGTACGAACTGACCGAGGCCATGCTGGTCCTTCTGGAGGTCGGCGGACTACAGGGCGGCGGCATCAACTTCGATGCTAAAACGCGCCGCAATTCGACCGATCTGGAAGACCTGTTCCATGCCCATATCGGTGGGATGGACGCGTTCGCCCGGGCTTTGCTGGCAGCGGAGGCCATTTTGGAAAACTCTCCCTATCGACGATTGCGGAGCGAAAGATATGCTTCCTTCGACCAAGGGGCCGGAAGGGAATTCGAACGTGGAAACTTGTCGTTGATCGATCTGACCCGGATCGCGACTAGTCATGACGAACCGCCGCTCAGGAGCGGTCGGCAGGAGTTCTTTGAGAACATCCTCAATCGGTACCTCTAAAACCGGAGCTTTCCGGCGGAGCGATGTAGAACCCTTATTAGCCAATACCTCCATC
>JAGQXA010001009.1 GCA_020436865.1 Saprospiraceae bacterium
AGATGGGGCGCCAGTCCAAGCACGATCCCAAGGGGTTTGCGCCAGAAGTAACCCGGTTGTCCCACCGGCAGCAACAAGTTCAGTAATTCCAGAGAGGCCAGCCCGGCAATCAGCGTAAATAGCGCCAGGAACAGGAAATTGCCCCACCAGATGCCCGTCAGCATGACGGCGGCGAAGAGGAGAGCGGTAATGAAGCGCTGCAGGAATCCAGACATCTGAACGGGTTTATACTCAAACGAGAGTGATTTTGCAATTTTTACAACGGAACATCAGCCGTCGTTTGAGTATATGCCGAGGCCGAAGTGGTTTGGGAAGTCCCAAACCACTTCGGCCTCGGCATAGATTACTCCTCGAAAGACTGCGTCTCGATCGCTTCAGGCGACGAACTGCGGGTGATCTGATACAAGTGCCAGGCCAGGCCGCCGAAGAGGATCGTACATCCTACGACCAGCCCCCAGGGCATGCTATCCTGTTCCTCCGTTTCCAATTGAGCCATTTCTGCGCCCCAAAAATACGCGGCGAGGACCTGCAGGGCGTTATTGGCAAAATGCGCGCCGATCGATATCCAAAGGTTGCGCGTCCAATAGTACAGATACCCCAGCGTCGCTCCCAGGAGTACCCGGGGCAGGAAGCCCTGGAATTGCAAATGAAAGGCGCTGAAAATGACGGCGCCCAACCACACGGCCGCGACGCCGCTGCGCAGCCGCCGCTCCAGGTTCTGCTGCAGAATGCCGCGAAAGACCATCTCTTCGCCGATCGCCGGCACCAGAGCCATCACGAACAGCGTGGCGATCAACTCCCAGGGCGAGTCCATCTGCAGAAAACCTTCGATCAGGCTATTGGTCGAATCTTCCAGCTGTACCATCCAGTCGGGCAGGGGAAGGGCCTTGTTGAGGGAGTAGGTCAGTAGGGCCAGCGGGAAGGCCAGTACGATCCACAGGGCCCCGAGCCCGAGCAGCCGCCCCTCCGGACGAACATCGAGCTGGAAGGACCGCAGCCAGTCGCGGCGGTACAAGAGCACGGCTATCGCCAGGGCAGGTACGAAAAAGGTGAAAAGGTGGTTGATCAGCGTGATGAGCCGGAAAAAGTTGCGCTCTCCGCCACCGGTCATTGCGTTGAAACTACTCAGGAATGTCTGCAGATCGTAGCCTGCGGCCCAGGCCGTCAGCAGAATGGCGCCCTGCCCCAGCAACATGCAGAAAAAGACCAGCAACAACAGCAAGGCGATCACCATGCCCGGTGGGTAGGGGAGGTCAAGCAATGGGAGAGGCCGGTTGGAATTGGGCATAGCGTAACTTGATTGAGGGCAATATTAAGGAAATTTCCCCTTTGGAGGAAAAGGGGCCTTCGGCTTCCCGCTTTTTTTGAGGATTGGTTATTATTGTATACTCAAACGAGAATGGTTTGCGAATTTTTGAGACGGATCGTCAGCCGTCGTTTGAGTATATGCCGACGAAGAAGCGGTTTGTGAAGTCCCAAACCGCCTTGGTCTCGGCATAGGCCAATCATGTTCCCGAACCAGATAAAACCATGCTATGACCCGACTCAGCGTCAACATCAACAAGATCGCCCTGCTGCGCAACTCGCGGGGCGGCAATCTGCCCGATCTCTTACAGGTTGCCCGCGATTGCGAATCCTTCGGAGCGCAGGGCATCACCGTACACCCGCGGCCCGACGAGCGCCATATCCGCTACGCCGACCTGCCCCTTCTCAAACACAGCCTGCATACCGAATTCAACGTCGAAGGCAATCCGACCCAGCGCTTTATGTCGTTGGTACTGGCTAACCGTCCGCATCAATGCACCCTGGTGCCCGACTCGCCGGCCGCGCTGACCTCCGATACCGGTTGGGATACCGTCAAGGAGGCCCGCTTCCTGGAAGACGTGGTCGGCCAGTTGAAGAATGCGGGCATCCGCGTATCGATCTTCATCGATCCGGAAGAGCGCTTCGTGGAAGGCGCCAAGGCCGTCGGCGCCGACCGGGTCGAACTCTACACGGGCCGCTTCGCCGAAGAGTTTCA
Source organism: Saprospiraceae bacterium (assembly GCA_020436865.1). GTDB lineage: Bacteria > Bacteroidota > Bacteroidia > Chitinophagales > Saprospiraceae > JAGQXA01. The sequence goes on from JAGQXA010001009.1 coordinate 2,021, forward strand.
CGACGATCCCGACGCCGCCGTGGCGCCCCACAAGCGGTGTGCAAAGGTCGCCGCCGAACTGGGTGTCGGCCTCAACGCCGGCCACGACCTCAATCTCGATAATCTGCGCTTCTATCAGGAAGAAGTGGAAGGACTGCTGGAAGTGTCGATCGGCCACGCCCTGGTCTGCGATGCGATCTACTACGGCCTGCGGAATACGGTCCAGATGTACCTCGAACGGCTGCAGTAGTCAGTAGAAAGATGAAAGATAAGAGATAAAAGAACGACGGCCGGGCTGCAGTACGCAGCCCGGCCGTCGTTGCCCCAGGATCCAGCATCCAGAATCACAGCCCCACCCCGATCTTGCTCAGCAGTTGCAGGTCGTCGGGCTTGGAAGCGTCGTACTGGTAGAAGCCGTCTTCGCCGATGACCATGATCACCTTGCTGGCGCCGGGGATGGCGATGACGTCGTAGGCGTGCAGGTCTTTGCGGTGGTCGATCTGATGGTCGTCGAGGTTGACCGGATCGGAAATGTCAAAGACTTTGAGGCCGAAGTCGCCTTCGCAGAGGTAGAGGTCGTTGTCGCGGATCGACAGGCCGTGCGGGTTGTCCATGCCGAACGACTTTTCCAGTTGCGGGTTGCTCAGGTCGCTGATGTCGATCAGGTCGAGCTGATTCTCGAAGCCCTGGCAGGCGGTGCCGTTGCGCAGGGTGACGTAGGCGAAATTATCTTTCACGAACACCGGATCGCAGGCCGTCACATGCGCGAAGCGCGATAGTTCGGTAGGCGAAGCCGGTTGGCTGTTGTCGAAGATGAACATGCCCGAGTTCGAGCCGATGAAGAGCTTGTCTTCGTACGGGAAGATGGTTTCGATCCCCCAGCCGAGCCCGATGGTGTTCACCAGGCTGGGTGCGGTGGGCTGGCTCAGGTCGAACACCCGCAGGTCGGCCTCGTTGACGGTGTACAGGTGGCCGGCGGCAATGGTAAAGCGCGCCATCGAGCCGCCGATACCGGTATTGCCGTTTTGCGAGGAGTTTGGCGCAGCGATGTCTCCGGATTCGGCGAAGAGCACCAGATCGTCGACGAAGAACCCACTCGAAGTTCGGCCGGATTCGCAGTCGACCACTTCGGTGACCACCTGCGGGTCCATGTACACCACAAAATTACCCGGCGCTTCTTCCCACAAGGGTGGAAAGACCATTTCCGAGCGACTGAGCTGTTGGGCGTCGTGCGGATCGGACAGGTCGATGGTCAGCAGGTCGGTGTAGTTATCGGCGTACAACAGGTCGTTGCTGACGGCCATGTCGACGTTGCCCGGGATCGAAATGAAGGAAACGGGCAGGGGGTTGGCCGGATCGGTATTGTCGATCACGTGGATGCCCTTGCGCAGTTCGTTGATCAGTACGTACTTACCGTAAAAGTAGATCTTGCCTGGATTTTCCAGCGGCTGCGGCGACAGCGTTTCGATCGGTTGCTGGATCTCGGCGGCGGTCTTGGTCACCGGCACCCAGTTGAGATAGGTGATCTCCTGTTCGCACTTGTCTTTCAGACAACCGGTGGTGGTCAGGCCGATGAGCGTCAGGAGGGAGAAGAAGGAGATAAGGTTTCTTTTCATGGCAGTGGGTTTAATTTTGCTCTCGCTTTTTCAGACGGCGACCTCCCGGCGGGGGGTTGGGCGTTGCGAAAAATATTTTTTTTCCGAACTCGTCGAATGGGGGGAGAAGCGCCGCCCCGGTTCTACTAATAGAACAGATATTGCTCACCTTTCGACCGGCCGCAGGCGGTTAATTTGCCTGTTTTCCGGGCCAAATGCCGAAAATATGCGGGGTTTGCCTCAAATTTAAGATTTAGGGTAATATTTTTACGTGTTTGAATGTTTCCAATGAGGGGCTGAATCTCGAATCCATGAAGGTAGATATTACTTCCTGCATCAGTGAATTGTTGTACGAGCGCGAGTTGGTGGTCTTACCCCAACTGGGCGGGTTCGTGTCGTCGTATAAGGCGGCCGTGATCGACCACGTGCAGGGTTCGGTGCAGCCGCCCGCAAAAGATCTCAACTTCAACGAAAACCTGATGGTGAACGACGGCGTGCTGATCGATCGGGTCGCCGCCAGGTTCGAGCTCAGCCCGGAAGAAGCGCGGCAGGTGATCGACGAATACGTCGGCCGGCTCAAGGAGCGGCTCCGCAATCGCGAGATCGTACAGTTTGCGGGGATCGGCCGCCTTTACCTCGATTTCGAGAACCAGTACAAGTTCCTGCAGGAAAACACCAATTTCAATACCGATTCGTACGGATTGCCGGCGATCCAGTTCTACCCGATCGTGCGCAATTCACCCCAGGTCGAAAAGGCCGTCGCCCGCAAGTCGGGCAACCGAAGCAAGCCCCCGGCCAGGAAAGGCGACGACCGTTCGCGCCGCCTGTCGCAGTTCCTGCAGCGTTCGATGCCCTGGATCGTACTGCTGGCACTCCTGATCATTCTGGTCAGTATCTACTTCATCCAGCGGGATTTCTCCTTGGGGCTGACCGGAAGGGATGGCGATCAGCGTACCATGCCGGTCAACCGCGTCAATACCAAACCCTCCAAGGACGAGGAAGCGGCGGAAATCGTATTGGAGGAAGAACCCGAAGAACTTCCGGTCGATGACGGATCCGATCTCGATCCCAATCTGCCCGCCCCCGAGCCCGAACCCACCCCCGAGGATACCGAGGCCCCGACCATCGCCCCCGGGCAGCAGGAGGCCGTGGTCATTATCGGCTCCTTCCGCGACGACGGCAATGCCGAATCCATCGTCGAGAGTATCTACAAGGCGGGCTACGACGCCTATACCGATCAAAAAGGCACGGCTACCCGGGTGGGCGTGCAGTTCGCTTACGGCTCCTCCGAAGAACTCGACCGCATGCTGCGCGAGATCCGGAAGAAGTTCAACCCCAAAGCCTGGGTCTTGCGCCGGGAATAAACCGATGACCGGCCATCTTAATTCTCCTGGATTTTTTCCGTCATAGTTGCAGCTATCCAGTAAAAAAAGTTATCTTTGCATCCGCTTTTTTGAAAAGTTCTTTTCCATGGACCCGCTACTCACATACTCCATTCCGGTTGCCTCTCTGCGCGATGGAGAGCATCTGTACCGGTTTTCGGTCGGAAAGGAGTTCTTCCGGCATTTCGAGGGCTCGGCCCTCCGGGAAGGGCAGGTGGAAGTGGAGCTGACGTTCGACAAACGGCCAAGCTTGTTTCAGCTGACCTTTCAACTGGAAGGAAGCGTGCGAGTGGAATGCGACCGTTGCCTCGAGCCCTTCGATCTACCCATCGAAGATGTGCAGCCGCTCACGGTGAAGTTCGACGAAGAGGAGCGGGAAGAGGCCGAGATCGTGTACATCGTACGCGGCGCCAGCGAGTTCAATGTGGCCAGGTACATCTACGAATTTATCCACCTGGCAGTGCCGATGATCACGACCCACGATATGGCGGGCGCATCCTGTGATCTGGAAATGCTGCGCTATCTGGAACAGAACCGGGCCAATGAAGCGAAGGCCGCCGAAGAACCGGAAAATCCGATCTGGTCGGCCCTCAAAGATCTGAGTAAAGATAACTGACGGGTTTTCACCCATAACTGACAAAAATCTCGAAAGATGGCACATCCTAAGAGTAAGACTTCGAAGCAGCGGAAAAGAAAGCGTCGTACGCATCACAAGCTCGAGATGCCCCAGATCGCCACCTGTCCGACAACGAAAGAAAAACACCTGTACCACCGGGCCTACTTCGACGACGAGGGCAATATGTTCTATCGGGGTAAGATGCTCGTGAAGGTCGAAGAGGAAGCCTGAGCAGGCTCGTGAAAGATATAGCTACGCATAAGCTCCCATCCGTATAACAGCGAGATGCGGGGCTTTTTGTGTTTTTACCCCTTTAGCGTTTTACGTCCTAAGCAAATTGCCTCCTATGAAAATGATCGTCAATACCTCCGACGCGCCCAACCCGGTGGGGCCCTACAACCAGGCTACCCACCATCAGGGCGTTTTGTACATCTCCGGCCAGATCGCCATCGATCCGGCCACCGGTGAACTCGTCAAGGACAACATCGAGGCGGAAACCCACCAGGTGTTGAAGAACATCGGCGCCATCCTTCGCGCCGCCGGCCTTTCCTATCAGGATGTGCTGAAATGTTCGGTTTTTGTGTCCGACATGGGGAACTATGGTCGCATCAACGCGGTTTACGCACAATACTTCGATGAAGAAAATGCGCCGGCCCGCGAATTGGTGGAAGTGTCGGCCCTGCCCAAATACGTCAATGTAGAGATCTCCGCGATTGCCGCGGCCAAATAGTGTAAACGTTATGTCCAAGCGCGTTCTTTCCTGCATCCAACCGACTGGCGACATGCATTTCGGCAACTACTTTGGCGCCGCCAAGAACTGGGTGCGCCTGCAAAGTCAGTACGAATGCTTTTACGGAGTGGTCAACTATCACGCGATGACCATGCCCTTTCAGCCGAAGAAGTTGCGGGAGAATACCTGGGACCTGCTCCTCAATCTCATGGCCGTGGGCGTCGATCCCGACCGACTTTTCGTGCAGTCGCTCGTGCCGGAACATGCCGAGTTGAGCTGGATCCTCAATTG
>JAGQXA010000292.1 GCA_020436865.1 Saprospiraceae bacterium
AACAGGTGAATGGCGTCGAGGCCATCGGCGTCGCCGGTCTGGTAGGTCTCGACAAATTCCCAGCCCTGGACGCGAAGGAAGTTGAACACGGCCATCTTGCTGCTGAACTGCATCTGGTCGCCGTTCTCCAGGGAAATGCGACAGGGTTTCTGCTGCAAGGCGGGGCAGTCGGGCTGGCCGTAGTCGACCGTAGCGACATAGAAGCCTCCGAACAGACAGCGGAGGTCGATCTGCAGGTAGTAGACGTCGTCGAGGGCGTTGATGTCGGTCGGGCCGACGTACAATTGCGCGGAAAGCGGTTGGACGGAACAGGCCAGGAGGGCAACGAGTAGGATCGTTCTCATCGGGGAGGCAGTTTTGGAGGTAAAGGAATGCCTGGAAAATAGCAAGTTTCCGCCTCGGCAGGAAGGGAGGGAAAGGGGATTAATACATCCTTAACAGCCGGGCCCGGCCGTTAAGGATGTGTTAATGACTTTAGCGCACGGCCTTGATCTCGATGATCAGGTCGTCGAGGGGGCCGACCACCTCCATCGCGTTGCTGTTGGTTTCGCGGTTGGAGGTACAGAGCAGCACCCGGCCGTCGGGCAGCACCAGCACGTCGCGGATGCGGCCGAAGGTGTAGGTGAAGTACTCGCGATAGTCGATCACGCGTTCGCCGGCGGCATCGAGGCGCAGGTTGCACAGGCGTTGGCCGATGTCGCCGTTGCCGCCCTTCAGGTTGCCGAGCAGGAGGGAGTTCTTCCATTCCGGGATGGCGTCGTGATCGTAGTAGTCCATGCCGCAGACGCCCACGGTGGGCGACCAGGCGTAGAGGGGTTCGACTACGTTGTAGTCTTCGCAGAACTTACTTTCCGAGCGGGTATCGCAGAAGCCCTCCACCTTGGGCCAGCCGTAGTTGCGCCCTTTTTGGATGAGGTTCACCTCGTCGTCGGTCGTGGGGCCGTGCTCCGAGCTGTAGATCTTGCCGTTGGAGGCGATCACGAGCCCTTGCGGGTTGCGGTGGCCGTAGCTCCAGATCAGGCTGCCGGGAATGGGGTTGTCGGCCGGTACGCTGCCGTCGGGGTTCATCCGCAGGATCTTGCCGTTGTAGCTGTCGAGTTGCTGCGGCAGTCGCTTGCGGTTGGCGTCGCCCAGGGTGAAGTACATGGTCTTGTCCGGCCCGAAGGCGATCCTCGAGCCGTTGTGGGTGTGCTTGGCGACGAGGTTGCCCAGCAGTACTTCGGAGCTCACCACCGTGTCGGCCTGGGCATCGTAGGTCAGCCGCACCAGTTGCGACTCGCTGAGCGAAAGGGTGTAGTGCACGTAGATGTACGGCTCGGCCGGAAAATCGGGATGGAGGGCCATGCCGTGCATCCCCGAATTATCTTTCGATTCGTACACGCCTTCCACCTGGTAGATCTGCTTGATCTCGCCGGTTTCCATTTGCATTTTCTTGATCGCGCCGCCGCGCTCGGAAAACCACAGCCAGCCGTCGCCGGGCCAGGCCATTTCCCAGGGCAGGCGTTGGTCCTGGGCGATGATGCGCACTTCCAGTTCGGTGGAGTCGAGCTGCAGCGTCTGTACGAGTTCGTTGTTGCGATGCGCGGTGGTGTCTTCGACCGCTTCCGCTACTCCCGCGCCGGCCACCAGCTCGATGATCTGGTCGCCCGTCGGGCGCTTTTCGCCGAGGTAGTCGTCGTTGGAATTGCAGATAAAGACCCGCCCGTCGGGGGCCACCAGCACGTCGCGGATGCGGCCGGCTACTTTGTGCAGGTAGCCCTGGGAGGCGACCACCCGGCTCTTCGTTTCGTCGAGGCGCAGGGCATAGAGGCGGTTATCCTTGAGCGTGGCCATGAGCAAGGCATTCTGCCAGGCCGGAAAGCGGTCGTGCGGGTAGTAGGCCAATCCGCAGGGCGCCACCGTGGGCGTCCAGGTCAGCAGCGGGTCGCGGTACCCTTTTTCCGCGCAGGCGGCCATTTCGGTGCTGTCGCAAAAGCCGGCGATCTCGGGCCAGCCGTAGTTGCCGCCCGCGCTCAGCAGGTTGAGTTCGTCGTTGGTAAAGGTGCCGTGCTCCGTGCCGAAGATCTTGCCGTCGACCCAGGCCAGTCCCTGCGGATTGCGGAAGCCCAGTGCCCACACGGGACTGCCGGGGAAGGGATTGTCTTCGGGAATGCTGCCGTCGAGGTTGTAGCGCAGGATCTTGCCGTTGACGGTGCCGACGTCCTGGGCCAGTTCGCCGATGGCGCGCTCGCCGACGGTCAGGAAGACCTTCCCGTCGGGACTGGTAAATACCCGTCCGCCGATATTGATGATCTCGCCGGGCAGCTCGTCGGCCACTAGATAGGCCTTCCTGAGTTTTCCGGCCTTTTCGTCGAAGCGCAGGGCTTCCAGGCGCACGAACACTTCGTCTTCCGAGTTCCCGAAGTAGGTGTAGGCGATGAAGACCAGCGGTTGCTTGCTGAAATCGGGATGCAGGGCCATGCCCATCAGGCCGGCTTGCCCCTCCCGGGCCAGGTCGTCGACGCGGTAGACCTCCTTCACGGCTCCGCTGCGCAGATCGAGTAAGGCGATCCGCCCGCCGATCTCGGTGAACAGGATGCGCTCGTCGCCGATCCACTCGAGGTCCCAGGGCACCTGCAAACCGCCGGCCCGCACGATCGTGTCGAGGCGGATTTCGCTCAGGCCGGGTTGCTCCTGGGCGTAAAGGGGCATGTAGAAGTAAACGCCGAGTACAAGCAGGAAAAGGGCTTTCCAGCTGGGTAGATTAGTCTTTGTCATAGTCAGTTCAGGTATTCTTAATGCAGGTCCGAGGATCCATGGTTTTTTGGTTGTCAAACTCCCGCCTTCGCTGTCCCGACAATGGTCGGGACGGCGTGGCAAGCCCACTCACACTCAAACTCACACTCAAACTCACACTCATTCCTAGTAAATCGTCTCGATCGACGGAATGATCTCGCCGGCTCGCGAAAAGAAATAGAGGGCGGCGAGCGTGAACGCGATCAGGGCGATGACGATGCTGGTGGTCATCCACTTCCGGACCAGCACGAGGCGTCGTTTGGCGGCAACTTCGGCGCCGTTCTGCCGTTCGACGGAGGCGGACACCAGGTGAAAGAGGGCGATCAGGCCTGCCGGGGGAAAGCAGAGGAAGGTCAGCGTCAGTTGCCAGAAAGGGATGGTGGAGAAATTGCGTTCCATGGGGGACTAAAATTTGTCAGTTGGATCGCCGGGCGCCATTGCGGGCGGTCCGACTACGTGATAAAGGTGTACTTTCCAATAGGAATCGGGATGCTCGAAGGTCTTTTCGAACTGCAACCCGATCTGCTCGGCGTTCAGGATGCGGACGGCGGAGAAGAGATATTCGCCATCCATGTCCAATAACGCCCGGGTGTCGATGTTAAGTTCCTCGACGACGCGATCCTGATCCTTGCCGATGAGGAAGGCGCTGCTCTCCTTGCCCAGCTCCGACGAAAGCAGGTAGCACCAGTTGCCCCATTCGTCGTAGTAGACCATGATATCTTCGTCCTTCTCGATCTCCTGCTTCATGATCTTGCGGAACTGGTGCTTATAGTCGAGGCCGTAGATGGCCATGAGCGCGTCGAGGGTATAAAAGCCGTTGTATTGAGAGGCGGCGGGTTTCATGCCCAGGTGAATGACCCGGTAGCTGTCTTTCGGCCGCCCGATATAGGCGTCGATCTGATGATAGAGGTCTTCGGCCACGAATTCCTTGAAATTGGGTTTCTTCGGCACGCCCGCCAGTTGGCGCAGATTGTGCTGAAATTCGTCGTGGCTGGCCACGGTGACGATGAACTGTACCGCCAGAAAAAAACCGGCCACGCGGGGGCTCTTGACCCGCAATTGCCCCAAGGCCAGCGCGAAAGCCAGCATCCACAGGAAAGGGAGCATGATGCGCACCCGTTCGAACTTGTACTCGACCAGCATCGGGAAATGCTCGCCGAACAGGTACACGATCCAGGTGTAGAATCCGTAGAAGACGCAAATGGCCACGATGGTCCAGATGACGCGCTCGGCCTGGGTGTGCCGGCCGATATTGAGCCGCGCCAGCAGGGCGGCCAAGAGGATGGGCAGCGACAGCACCGTTCCGGCGTGGAAATGGGAAATGAAGAAGATCTCCAGCGTTTTCAGGACGCTGCCGACGAACGACAGCTCGCGGTCGTAGAAGTACGAGTACTCGACGCGGTGCGTGACGAACCCGCTCGGCGCGAAGGTCAGTTCGAACAGTTGGTAGTTCACCAGAAAATACAACACAGTCATACCCGCCAACGCCCAGAACAGTTTCCAGTTCCAATGATGCCGCTCGCCCAGTTGATAGAGAAAGATGATCCCGCCCAATATCAGGATCGGAATGCCGACCCATACCACCGTGCTGTAAAAGGGGAACAGCCAGAGGATCAGGAAATCCCACCATTGCGCCCGGCGCTGGTACAAATTGAGGAAGGAGTACAGCACCAGGGGCTGGGCCGTCACGGTCAGCCCGAAGATCGAAAAGATCGGGATCCAGGCGAAGATCAGCGAAACGCCCAGCTTGATGGTCAGGTTCTTGCGACCCGGCAGAAAGTGGCGGTCGAGCAGCAGGAACATGCTGAAAAAGCCGGCTATATGGGCCAGCATATTGTTGAAGATATAGCCCCAGTAGGTGCCGAACAGCTCGATCCAGAGCACGATGAACGACCAGCCGGTATGCAGGGCGCGACGGGGCAGGCCGTTCATGATCTGCTCGATGACCGTGTCGCGCGAGTAGTCGAACAGCTTGCCGCTGTTGACGAGGATGGTATACCAGAACCACTCGCCCTCCAGGGTGTCGTGGATGCGGATGTAGGCTTCGTCCCACAGCAGGAGATAGGGGAAGAATTGCACGAGCAAAAGCCCCACTGCCACGCCCCAAAGGGTGCGGGAACTCCAGGTGTTTTTAGTCGAAAGTCCGTTGCCGGGAAGGTCGTTTTTCGTCATGCGCGCTACGTCCGATCAGCGATCCTTTTGCGAGAACCAATGCCGTACCCGGATAGTTCGCGGAAGGCCGCATATTTTTTACCGGGTTTTTCGGGCCGCAAAGATACACCGATCCGGGGGATTTTCGGCAGCTTATCCTATTTTTGCCCGAACGGGCGGTTCGACCGCAATAACCCGGATCTCATGTGGCGAAGATTTCTGCATTCCTTGCGGCAGGCCGGCGAAGAGGCCCGGCTGCCCCTGCTTCCGCTCCTGGGCGTTTGCTTGCTGTTCCACTTGTGGACGGCCTACGCGAGCATCGGCTATCATCATGCCGACGAGCATTTTCAGATCCTCGAGTTTGCCAATCACGCCCTGAAGGGATCGCCGGCCTCCGATCTTCCCTGGGAGTACGGCGAGCGCATTCGCCCCGCTTTGCAGCCGATGCTAGCCGCAGGGTTTTTTCAGGCGCTTTCGTGGCTGGGCGTCGATCACGTGATCTGGTGGAACTACCTGCTGAAGGCCCTGACCTCCATGATCTCGCTGCTCACGATCGTGCTGGCCTGCCGGCTGGTAGCCCCCGATCTGAGCGTCAGCGGGAAAAGGGCCCTATGGCTATCGGCCCTTTTCCTTTGGTTCATGCCCTATCTCCACGTTCGCTTCACCTCCGAGAATTGGAGCGGGATCCTGTTCTTCTGGGCGACTTTCCTGGTCTTGCGCCGGGCAGGGGAGGGCCTGCCGCCCGGCCGTGCGCTGGCGATCGGACTTCTACTCGGACTGTCGTTCGTCTTCCGGTTTCAGATGGCTTTTGCCATCCTGGGTTTGGGACTGTGGTTGCTGATCCGGCAACGCGCCTCCTGGGTGTCGTGGGTGGCGCTCGTCGCGGCGGGCGTTTCGATGATCGGACTCGGCTTTCTGGTCGATAGCTGGTATTACGGCGAGTGGGTGTTTACCCCCTACGAGTACTTCCGGGTGAACATCCTGGAGGCCAAAGCGGCGGAGTTTGGCGTAAGCCCCTGGTATCAGTATTTCGTTTTGTTCCTGATCCATGCCGGCCCGCCGCTGAGTATCGGACTATTGATCCTGTTCTTCTGGGGGATGGTCCGCCGCCCGCAGCACCTGTGGTCGTGGGCCTTCGCCGTGTTCCTGTTAGGGCACCTGCTGGTCGGCCATAAGGAGTTGCGTTTTCTGTATCCGATGTCGTACCTCATTCCCTTTTTCGTTGCGCTGGGCTGGGAGGCCTTCCACCGGCGCGCCTGGCGTTTTTGGGGCTGGCGCGGACTGAGCTGGTTCCTCGCCGGGCTCAATGTGGCGATCCTGGGGCTCTGGCTGTCGTTCTTTCCGCATAAACTGCTTGGATTCAACGAGTACTACCTCAAGTTCCTCTACACCTATGCCGAACGACAACCCGCCGAAAACCTCTACCTCGTTTCCTTGGCCGACGATCCCTACGAGTACCTGCAGCTGCGCATGAACTTCTACGAGTCGCCCAAGCTCGAGCTAGTGCTTCTGCCCGATGCGCAGGCCTTGGAAGAATGGCTGCCGACCGCCGACCGGCCGGTGTTGTTCTACCGGCGCGACGGGCAGGAACTGCCCGAATTGCCCGGCCATGAGGTCGAACTGCTGTACCACACTTTTCCCGACTGGGCCCTGGAAGAGGGCAGCCGCGGCAATGAGTTGGTCAGGAAATTGCAGGAGATCGGGGCTGATATCCGGATCCGCTATGTGTATGCGATCCGCTAGAACTAAAGCTGATAAAAGGGTTCCAGATAAACCACTTCTCCCGCGACCCCGTCTAAGCCCCCTTCCACCAGTTCCAGGGCCATAAAGGCTTCCGGTGGCGCCGGAAAGGGGCAGCGTATGTTCCAGCGGTCGGCCCGCCGGAAGCCGAACTTGGGGTAGTAATCGCTATGGCCCAGCACGATCACGGAGCGGAAGCCCAGCTCGCGGGCTTTTTGCAGTCCGGTGTGGATCAATTCCTTGCCGACCCCTTTCTTTTGAAATCCGGGCGCCACGCTCATCGGCGCCAGGCAGAGCGTGGGCACGCTTTTTCCTCCGTCCTGGATCTCGGCGGGGGTAAAGAGGAGGTGGCCGACGACCTGCCCATCGGCCTCTGCTACGAGCGAGAGCGCCGGTAAATAGGCCGGGTGGCGACGCAGGCGATCGACCAATACGGCTTCGTCTTTTTGTTGGAAGGCTTGTTCGACGACGGCGGCCACTGCGGGAAGGTCGGCGGCCGTTTCGGTGCGGATGTAGAGCTTCATGGGAGGAAGATAGGGAAATCCCGGGAAAAGAAAACCGCCGGCCCCGGGGGGCGCGGCGGTCTTACAATTGGGTGATTTGAGTTGTGGTTTTATCTGGCTGGCAGTGGATCAGGCGCGGGCCATCAGGACGATCTGCTCGCTTCTGACCTGATCGCCTTGCTGGATCGTGACGAAATGCACACCCGGCGAGCTTCGCTGGTAGAGGTCGATGGCATTGGAGTAGAAACCGTCGAACTGCTTGAGCACTTCTTCATAGACCACCTTGCCGCTGACATCGGTGATCCGCACCGTCGTGGGCACGGCCTCGCCGCGAAACTGCAGGTTCACCATGGCATAGGTCGGGTTCGGAAAAGCGGCCAGATCGAGCAGTTCCAGGGCGTTGTCGACACTGGTCGGAACGGGATCGTCCGGATCCTCCTTCAAGACCGGCACTTCTTCCACGATCACCTCTTCGATGACCGGTTCGATCGGCTCTTCGGTTTCCTCTTCGCACTGCTTGAATTGAGCGTCGATGTCGAGCGTTTGCCCGTTGCGATCGATCGACAGGGTGAACCATTCGCCCGGTTCGTGCTTATTGCGCTCGCGCAGCAATTCCATGTGGCTGTTCACGAATACGTCGTCCAGGGCGATGATGACGTCGCCGGCCTGTACGCCGTGTTTCTCGGCCGGCGTATCGCCGATCACGCTGTTCACGCGTACGCCTTGTCCGCTCGGACCCCGGCTGCCGACCGTCACGCCGATAAAGACTTTGCAGGGGTCGCGCTCGACCGTCCAACTATAGCCCGTCTGCTTTTCCGCCAGCGTGGCAGTGGTCGTCACGGTCTGCCCGTTGCGCAGGTAGACGATGGTGACGGTTTCCTTCGGATTATGCTGACTGAGAACATGGGTCAGGTCGCCCTGGCGGGTCAGGGTCTGATCGCCCAGGGAGACGATCACGTCGCCCGATGCCAGGCCGGCTGCTTCGGCAGGAGTGCCCAAAACGATATTCTCCACCAACACGCCCGCCTCGCCCGGTGCAGTGGCCGGGTAGATGCCGAGGAAGGCCTTGTTCGTGTGTTGCAACTCGCCGAAGTGATGCCCCAGATGGATCATTTCCTTGTCCAGCCCCTTCATAAAGAACTCGTCCGTCCGGATCTCCAGATCCTTCTGATTGAAATGGAGCTTGGAGTCGGGGGCGAAGCGAATTTGATGTTCGTCGGTGAGGATTTCGATGTCGACCTGCGACTCCTTGTTGAAATCGAGGTTCTTCAGATACTCGTTGGCCCGTTCGTCGGCCGGCATCCGCTTCTTGGTCACGGTGACCGTACCGTCGTCGTTCTTGACCTTTTGGATGACGATGATCTGTGGCTGGGTGTTTTGTTCTTGTTGGGCCTGCACGCTGGGAGCGCTGCCGACCAGCAGTAGCGCGAGGGCGGCCAACTGCAGGGTAAAGTACTTCTTCATCGGACGGATAGATTTCGTGAAAGAAAAAAGGCAAATCACGAGGAAAGACAACGAAGGGTTTCGTACGTTGCACGATCCAAAAAATTTCCTTCTTCTCCAACCCTTTCTGGGGCCGGCTCCGTCATAGCTAGAAAAAACGCGATGAAAACTCAATTGTTTCTGGGCCTTTGCGGCCTCCTCCTTTGCTCGGCCTGTGAAAAGAAATCCGATCTCCCCGCCGGGCAGTATGAACTTTCCTTCGGCGAAAAGATCGAACTGAACGGCACGGAGGTCGAGTTCTTTGCCGTGCAGGATAGCCGTTGCCCCTGGGATGCCATTTGCGTCTGGGAAGGGGAAGCGGAGGTCTCGCTGCGCCTCTATCAGCAGGAAGAAATTGCTGCGGAATTCACGCTTACCTATGCCGGCCTGTGCAGTGAAGACTGTGGGAGTTCGGAGAAGGTGCTGGGCCGCGAGTACACGCTGCTCGACGTATCGCCCTATCCGGGCCTGACCAACATGCCCATCCCCGAAGGCGATTACGTGATCGTCTTGAAGGTCGATTAGCCTCGGTCGATCTCGTACAGGATCTGCAGTTTCAGTACGAAAGCGGGCGAGGGCTCCAGCAGGTCGCCGTGCAATACGCGGTCCATGTCCGGTAGCTCCATGCCATCGTAGTAGAAGGTCTCGAATTTCGGGGCAAAAAGGCGGGTCTTGCGGTTGTAATAATCGGAATCGACCTTCGAGCCCGAGGCGGCCTGATACTTCAGGTACAGGTCTTTCGGCTGCACCTGCAACATGCGTTCGCCATAGATCCGCGAAACCGGTAAGAGTTTCATGCCGGTGGCGGCCAGGTAGCGCTGCTTTTTCTTGCCGATCACTTCGAGCGCCGCCTCGAACAGCTCGTCGTACACTGCTTCTTCGTTTTCCACCACATAATCGACCTTGATCAGGTCGTAGACCTGGTATTCGGCAGCCAGGGCCAGGATCTTTTCGATGTCCTCCTTGTCGCGATAGCGCACGATGAGGTTGCGGCTGATCTGGAACCCGGTGGCGTACTCTTCCATGTCCCAGGGCTTGCCGTTCACTTCCCGCCAGTCGTACATCCGCACCTGTCCGACGATATCGACGAAGAGGTCATTCCGGTCGATACCGCTTTTCTGCAGGGCGCTTTGCAGGCGGTCCAGGCGCTCCTGGATGTTCCGGTTGCAGTCGGCCACGGTCGGGCCCTCTTCGCGCAGACCGAGCACCGCTACGTACCGGTCGGCCCGGTGGTAGCTGACCACCGTAGCCGTCAGCAACAGGGTGGAATCGGAGAGCTGGACGTTGGGGCTGCCGGATTGCAGGATCGATTTCCAGCTGTTCTGTGAGGAGCTGTTGCCGTAAACCTGATTGCCGGCGATCTGTGCGGAAGCATCGGCGGCGAAGAATAGCAAAAGAGGGAGCAAAGCGATGGATCTCATACCGGATCGTTGTTTTTGGGTGTGATCTTTCAAGAACGGATCAGTTGGCCTTGACGAGGCGGGCGGGCGCGTAGTTCAGTCCGTCGATCTCGAGTTCGAGGTAGTATACTCCTGCCGGCAGGCCGGCCAGGTTTAGGGTAGCCTGTTTCAGTTCCTCTCGCTTCACGGTCCGGCCCAGGGCATCGACCAACGATAGCCGGGCCTGTTGCCAGCCGGCCGGAAGATCGAGCTGTAGGTCGCCTTGCACCGGATTGGGAAAGAACCGCAGCGGACCGGGCCGGGCGCTCGTCGTAGACGAAACCGTCGAGCAGGGCGGCATCCAGTTGCCCGAAGGCACGGCTGTGACGGCATAGTCGACCAGCGCGTCGAGGATGCCGCCGTTGTAGCCCTCGCCGTTGGCCAGCACGGCTACGCCCCAGCCCTCGCCGGGATTCAGGAAGAGGTCGGTCGAGGCGCCGGCCTCGCCGCCGTTGTGGCCCCAAAGCTCGTAGCCCCCGTAGTTGTCGGTATACCAGATCAGCCCCTGGTACGGATCGATCGACGGCACCTGCAGACTAAAGACTGAGTCGATCGTGGCAGCCGTCAGGATCTCGTTTCCGCCCAGCGTTCCACCTTCCAGGTAGGCCAGCATGAATTGGGCGACATCCTGGATGGAGGCGCGCAGCAGGCCGTTCGGGTAATCGGCAAAGCCGAATTGCGGGATGCCCACATATTGCCCATTGGAAAAATAGTGGGGTGTAGCCACCCGTCCAGGTTCGAAATCGGCCAGGAACCAGCCGGTGTTCGACATACAGATCGGCTCGAAGATCGTTTGCTCGCAGTATTCGTCGAAGGGCATGTCGGCGATCACCTGCACGAGATAGCCCATCAGGGCCACGGCGATGTTGCTGTATTGCCAGTCGCTTCCCGGGGCGTAGTTGTAAAAGTTCTGCGGGTAGTAGTCCGACCCGGTGGTCGGAAAGTAGTTGGTGGCGACCTCCTCCAGCGAAATGGTCGGATCGCCGTTGAGGTTGTAGTAGCCGTCCATGACCGTCCAATTGTCGCGGATCGAGGAGGTGTGCGTCATCAGCTGCCGGAAGGTGATGGGTATGCCCGGGTGGTTGGGATTTTGCACGACGAACGGCAGGTAATCGTTCACCGGTTCATCCAGCCCGAACAGCCCCTGTTCGTGCAGTTGCAAAAGCGCCGTGGCCGTGACGGTCTTCGACACCGAGGCCAGCAGAAAGGCCATGGAATCGTCGACAAAGGCGCCGGCCGCCACATCGGCGAAGCCGAAGGAGCGCATCCAGACCACTTCGCCTCCCTTCACCACGCAGGCAGCCAGTCCGGGAAGTTTTTCCTCGTTCATTTCGAGTTGAATGACCTGGTCTAGGTTTTGGCTGAATAGCGGAGAAGCGGAGAGGGTCAGGAAAAGAAGGGAAGCCGTTAGGAGTCGCATGGGTCGATCAGGTTTGGCGAACCCCTAAGGTAAAAATATTTTGCGTTTACGGCTCCTTGTTTTCTTCCAGCCGGCAGATCCCGCCCTGGCAACTGCCGCAGCAGGAAGAACTGTGTTCGATGTGGTTCTTGGTGCCCAGTTTTCGGGCCAGCAATTGCACGGCGGCCCAGCCGGCGGCCAGGAGTGCGAGGGCGAGGATGGGAAGGAGGGTCTGCATGGGTAGATGAAAGATGAAAGATGAAAGTAGAAAGATGTTGGGGTCTTTGGCACTACGTCTAGCCGGCGCTGAACAGCCCTGCGAATCCCATGAAGGCCATCGACAGGATGCCGGCAATGATCAGATTGAGCGCCACCCCTTTGATCAGTTTGGGAATATCCATGAGTTCGGTCTCTTCGCGGATCGAGGCCAACAGAACCAGGGCCAGGGTCACGCCGCCTCCGGCGCCCAGGGCGTAAACCAGGCCTTCGAGTAAGCCGTAGCCCTTATTGGTCGAAAACAAGGCCAGGCCGAGGATGGCGCAGTTGGTCGTGATCAGCGGCAGGAAGATGCCGAGGGCCTTGAACAGTTCCGGACTTAGCTTTTTTACCGCCATTTCTACAAACTGCACGGTGCTGGCAATGACGATGATGAAGCTGATCAGTCGCAAATAGGGGGCATACGGCAGAATGAAGGTATTCAGCCCCCAGGCGCATACAGCGGTAATGAGCATCACGAAAATGTTGGCCAGGCCCAGGCGGAGGGCCGTTTCCAACCGCCCGGAGACGCCGAGGAATGGACAGATCCCCAGAAAATAGGCCAGCGTGAAGTTGTTGATCAGCAGAGCCGAAACGAATATCCAAAGTAGTTCGCCCATATCAGTTCATACTTGCGGTTTGTTGTTTTTGGCGCCGGTTCTGCAGCCAGTTGATGAACAGCAGGAGGAATCCCAACGTAAAGAAGCCACCCGGCGGCAGGATCATGATCACCCAGGGTTCGAAGCCCTCGCCGAACAGCGGGAAATTGAACAGCGTGCCGCTACCCAGGATCTCCCGCAGGGCGCCCAGGCAGAAGAGAGCAAACACGAACCCCAAACCCATGCCCGTCGCATCGGCGAGGGCGAGTCCGATGGGGTTCTTGGAGGCGAAGGCCTCCTGCCGCCCCAGGATCAGGCAGTTGACCACGATCAAGGCGATGAAAGCGCCGAGTTCTTTGTGAATGTCGGGCGCCAGAGCCGCCAGCGCGAAGTCGACCACCGTCACGAAGGTGGCGATGATGATGATGAAGGCCGTGATCCGCACCTGCTTGGGAATGACGTTGCGAAAGGTCGATACCAGAAGGCTCGAGAAGATCAGCACGAACAGAGTGGCCAGGCCCATCGCCAGGCTATTGATCGCCGTATTGGTGACAGCGAGCACCGGACACATACCCAGTACCGCTACGAAGACGGGATTCTCGCGCCAAAGACCTTTGAGGAACTCCTCTGCCGTGCGGCTCGTTTCGATCGGCTTATTCATCTTTCGCGTTTTGGGTTGATAAGTAATTGCGGATCGGCTCGCGCCACTGATCCAGCCCGTTCTCCAGCAGCCGGACCACCGCCCGCGAGGAAATGGTGGCGCCGGTGATGGCTTCCACCTGATGTGGCTGTGCCTTTTCGCCTTTCTTCACCAGTTTCGGTAACGGCTCGACCGCCAGGGCCGAAAAATTGGCGATGAACGCGGGATCTTTCATGATCTTGTCGCCCAGACCGGGTGTTTCCTTGCTTTCCAGTACTTCAAACCCAACGATCAGCTGTTGTTCCGGCCGATAACCGAAGATCCCGACGATCTGGTCTTGAAATCCGGCCTGCTGGGCCTGGATCGCAAAGCCGATCAACTGGCCGTCGGCCGTGAATCCGGCGAATATGCGCGGCGCCGGATCGCTCTGCTCGCCGCTCCCCTCGGTCTCCGGCGGGGGCAGCAGGCGGCCGTCGCGCAGCTCCAGGGTTTGGAATTCCGCACAACCCGGCAGTACTTCGTAAACGGCGCGTTGCAGGGCGGCGGCCTTGTTGGCCTCGATGATCGGCAGCGTGTACAGATAGGCGCCGGCCAGGATCAGTCCCGATAACAGGCCCACCAGGCCGAGCGTGAAGATCAGCTTGAAGGAACTGGGTTCGGGCTCCAGATCGAGCGGGGTCGGTTGCGGTACTTGTTCGTTCATCAGCGGTGGCCGTATATCTTCGTTCTTGTATAGCGATTGATCAGCGGCGTGGCGGCGTTCATCAGCAGGATGGCATACATGACCCCCTCCGGCAAACCACCCCATACGCGGATCAGGACGACCAGCAGGCCGATCCCGATCGAATAGATCCATAGTCCCCGGGGCGTTAAGGGCGAGGTCACCAGGTCGGTGGCCATGTAAACGGCGCCCAGCAAAAGCCCGCCGGCGAACAGCATGAACCAGGGCGAGGGATAGCTGACCGGATCGATCAGGTAGAGGATGCCGGAGAACAGGGCGACAGCGCCCAACATACCTGCCGGAATACGCCAGTTGATGATCTTGCGCGCCAGCAGGTACACGCCGGCCGCGAGGATCAGCGCCCCGCAGGTTTCGCCCAGTGAACCGCTGGTGTTGCCCAGCAGCAGATCGACAAAGGCCGTCGGCTCGTGGCTGAACTTCATCTGCGAAAGCGGCGTGGCGGCGGTAACGGCGTCGATGGGCTGCCCTTGATAGAACGGCAGCGCCAGGTTCGTGCCGCGTACCTGCCAGTACTGACCGGAGGGCGCCTCCCAGGTGGTGATCGCGGTGGGAAAAGCCGCCTGTAGAAAAGCCCGGCCGACCAGGGCCGGATTAAATACGTTTTGCCCCAATCCGCCCCAGATCACCTTGCCCATGCCGATGGCCACCACGCCGCCGAGGAAGGCCATCCACAGCGGGAAGCCCGGGGGCAGGGTGAGGCCCAGCAGCAGCCCGGTGATCAGCGCGCTGCCGTCGAGCAGGGAGTTGCGCGATTCCTGGGCGAACCATTTTTCCGTGATCAGGCAGCCTGCCGTGGCGGCCAGGCTGACCAGGATCGCGCTCAGCCCGAAGTAGTAGACCGCTGCGGCCCATACCGGAAGCAAGGTATACACCACCTCCCACATGATCCGCGGGGTGGTATCCGCGGCATGCAGGAAAGGGGCGGTCGAGATCGATAGCGGTTGACGGGGCATAGGCTCTAGTTCGCGGTTTTGGCGCGCGCCCGCTTTTCCCGGATGATGCCCTTGGCCACCCGGAAACTCTGCACCAGGGGAATGGCCGACGGACAGACATACGAGCAGGCCGCGCATTCGAAACAATCCAGTACGTTCAATTCTTCCATGGCCTCCCACTGTCCTCGTTTGGCCAACAGCCCCAGCCGGGCCGGGTTGAGAAACAGAGGACAGGCGTCGAGGCACCGGCCGCAGCGGATGCAGTGGTAGGTCGTCAGGTCGCGCACCTCGTTCTCCGTCAACACGAGGATGCCCGAAGTGCCTTTGACGACCGGTATGTCCAGGGTCTTTTGGACGACCCCCATCATGGGGCCGCCGAGCAGGATCCGCGCGGCGTCGTCAGTAATACCTCCGCAATAGTCGACGACCTCCTGCATGGAGGCGCCGATCGGCACCAGCAGGTTGGTCGGCCGCCCTACGGCCGTGCCGGTCACTGTAATGACCCGTTCGATCAGGGGTTGCGATTGACGGAAGTATTGCGAGATGGCCACGACCGTACCCACGTTGGCCACCAGGACGCCCAGGTCGATGGGCAGTTTGCCGGATGGGACCTCCTGGCCGAGAATGGCCGTGATCATCATCTTCTCGGCGCCCTGGGGATACTTCGTCTGTAGCCCGACGACCTGGATGGGAAGAGGGGAGGTAGCGGCGGCGCGGCGCAGCGTTTCGATGGCGTCGGGTTTGTTGTTTTCGATCGCAATGTAGATCTCTTCGGCTTCGACGAACGATTGGAGAATGGCCAGTCCGTCGAGCAATTCCCCGGCGTATTCCAGCATCACCCGGTGGTCGCAGGTCAGAAAGGGCTCACATTCGCAGCCGTTGAGCATGAGGTAGCGACAGGGCTTGTCGTCGGGCAGGTTGAACTTGACGTGCGACGGAAAGGCCGCGCCGCCGAGCCCCACGATACCGGCTTCCTGCAGGGCGCCGATAAAGCCCTTGCGGTCGAGGGTGGTCGGGTCGGGCACCTGCCCGCCTGCGATCTGCTGGGCCGAAAACCGATCGGTGCGAATGCGGATGCTCTGTTGCATCTGGCCGTTCGGATGGTCGAACAGGCCGATGGCTTCGACTTCGCCGTCGACCGGCGAGTGGAGGGCGACCGACACGAACCCGGCCGCCTCGGCTATCTTCTCGCCCCGGCGCACGCGTTGCCCCTTGCGCACGATCGGTTTGCTCGGCGCGCCGATATGCTGCGCCAGAGGCAAGGTCAGCGTATCCGGAAAAGGCAGGCGTTCGATCGCGCATTGGTTCGACAACTCCTTGTAGTCGTGCGGATGCACCCCATGCTGGAAGGTCAGTAGCTCGTTTCCGTTACCGGTTAGCCTGCTCATGTCAGTTCGTTTTGGCTTTGGTGGCCAGGCTCAGGAGTTTGTCGCGCAATTTCTGACGGACGGCCTCCATTTGTTCCTGCTCCTGTCGCTGTAGTCTGGCTTCGAATTCGCGTTCCAGGGTCGCGATGCGCTGGTCGTAGTCGGCCCGCAGCGCCGTTTCGAAACTCCGCTTGTCGGACTCGGTGAAGGTCGAGCGCAGCTCGCCCAGTTCGCCATAGGTATGCCATAACTTCTGCAAGGCCTCGGCAGCCCGTACGACGGTTTCGGAAACGGTCCATTCTTCTTCCTGACCGTGGTAGTTCAGTACCCGGATCGCCGCTTGTTTACCCTGGCGATCTTTGGCCGGTAGCTGCAGGTAATCGGCCACCGGCAGGGCGCCTTTTTCCGCGACGGCGGAGAAATGATCCTGCCACTCGGGCCGCAGGAAAGCCCAGTCGGCGAAGGTCCGGGCGTAGCCGCTTTCGTCGGCAGACCAATCGGCCTCCGGCGCCCGGTTACTTTGCAGGCTCAGTCCTTCGGTCAGCGATCCGCTTTCGACCCGTTCCGGCGAGAACTGCAGGCTTGGGAACACGCGACTGTGCCGCGCCAGTTCGGCCTC
>JAGQXA010001010.1 GCA_020436865.1 Saprospiraceae bacterium
ACTTTCAATGAGATCGACATGACGGGCGTGCTGGAACTGCGCAAGAAGTACCAGGATCGCTTTGTCGAGAAATATGGGATCAAGCTGGGCTTTATGTCCATTTTCGCCAAGGCCTGCGCCAAAGCGCTGATGGAAATGCCCGACGTCAATGCCATGATCGATGATACCGATATCGTTTATCACGACTATGTCGACATCTCCGTGGCCATCTCGACGCCCAACGGCCTGGTCGTGCCCCCCATCCATAATGTAGAGTCGCTCAACTACGCCGAGATCGAGTTCAAGCTCAAGGAACTGGCCGAAAAGGCCCGCAAAGGCTCTCTCTCGATCGAAGAAATGAGCGGCGGCACCTTCACCATCACCAACGGAGGTATCTTTGGCTCGCTCATGAGCACGCCCATCATTAATGAGCCGCAATCGGCCATTCTCGGCATGCACGCCATCAAGGAGCGCCCGGTCGCCGTCGATGGCCAGATCGAGATCCGCCCCATGATGTACGTGGCCCTTTCCTACGACCACCGCATCATCGACGGCAGTACCTCCGTTACCTTCCTGGTACGCGTAAAAGAACTGGTCGAAGACCCGGTAAGCCTGCTACTGGGAGTCTAAGGCAGTAGAAAGAGGCCTTTTCGCCCCTTTCCCCCTTTAGAAAAGACTTTCGATCACGTGCTCTTCCGAAACGCCCTCTGCCTCAGCTTTGTAGTTGCGAACGATGCGGTGGCGCAGCACGTACTTGGCGATCGCCTGCACATCTTCCATGTCGGGCGAATACTTGCCGTTGATCGCAGCGTGGCACTTGGCGCCGAGCACGAGGTATTGCGAAGCGCGCGGGCCGGCGCCCCAGGAGATATAGTCGTTGACCATTCCGGTGGCCCGCTCGGTGTTCGGGCGCGTCTTGGTAGCTAAGCTAACGGCATATTCAAGCACGTTGTCTGCAATGGGGATCTTGCGGATCAATTGCTGGAACTGCAGGATCTGCTGACCGCTCAGTACGTGTTTCAGGTCGAAGTTCTGCACCGAAGTCGTTCCTTTCACCACGGCGATCTCCTCTTCGTAGGAAGGATAGTCGAGGGGAATATTGAACATAAAGCGGTCGAGTTGAGCCTCCGGTAGCGGATAGGTGCCCTCCTGTTCGATGGGGTTCTGAGTAGCCAATACGAAAAAGGGCGAAGGCAGGGTGTGCCGCACGCCGGCCACGGTCACCGAGCGCTCCTGCATGGCTTCCAGCAAAGCGGCCTGCGTTTTCGGGGGCGTCCGGTTGATCTCGTCGGCCAGCACGATGTTAGCGAACAGCGGACCGCGGTTGAACTTGAAATGGCGATCTTCGTCGAGGACCTCCGAACCCATGATATCCGAGGGCATGAGGTCGGGCGTGAACTGGATGCGCTTGAACTCGAGATCGAGCACTTCGGCGATGGTGCTCACCAAGAGGGTCTTGGCCAGGCCGGGTACGCCAACCAGCAAACTGTGTCCATTACTGAACAGGGAAATGATCACGGCCTTTACGACCTCGTCCTGACCGACGATGACCTTGCCGATCTCTTGTTTTAACTGAGCATACGATGCTGCAAGTGCGTCGACCGCCTCTACGTCTGTCTTATACGTTGCCTGTGCCATGTATGTGTTTGGATTTATAGGAAAATCGGGTTCTTTTTGCAGCTTCCACGGAGGTGGTTCTCACCGCCTTGGCGACGGTCAAAAGGGAAACGCCGCAAATATACGGTTTGTTTCGCAAGCAGGAAACATTCCCATTCTTTAGTACCTTTGAGCCGGAAACTGCGGTCTGGCAGTTCATTCTTACAGCGTGCATCCATGAAAGCCAATCCGAAATTATCGATCGTCGTTAGCGTCTATAACGAGGCGCCCAACATCCGCCCGCTCGTCGAACGGATCGCCGCCGACCTTCCGGGGATGGATTACGAACTGATCTATGTCGACGACGGATCGACCGACGACACCGTCGCCCAACTGCGCGCCATCGACGACGAGCGGCTGGCCGTCATCGAACTGCGAAAGAACTTCGGACAAAGCCTGGCGCTCATGGCCGGCATCGATTACGCCCGGGGCGAATACATCGCCACCATGGACGGCGACCTGCAGAATGACCCTTCCGATATCCCCGCCATGCTCGAACTGGCGGAAACCAAAAACTGGGACATGGTTGCCGGTATCCGGGCCAATCGTCAAGACGGCATGCTCCTCCGCAAGATCCCCAGCAGGATCGCCAACTGGATCATCCGCCGGGCCTCGGGAGTACGCATGAAAGACTACGGCTGCGCCCTGAAGATCATTCGGGCCGATATTGCCAAAGACCTCGGTCTGTATGGCGAGTTGCACCGTTTCATTCCCGTACTGGCCCACCTGGAAGGGGCGCGGATCACCCAGGTACCGGTCAAACATCACCCCCGCACGCAAGGTAAATCGAAGTACGGCCTCAATCGCACCTTCAAGGTGGTCAGCGACCTGCTGCTCATGCTCTTCCTCAAACGCTATCTCCAAAAACCCATGCATCTGTTCGGCAATGCAGGGGTCTTCCTATTTCTCATCGGGGCTGCGATCAACTTGTACCTCGCCTTTTTGAAATTGGGCGGACAGGATATATGGGGCAAACCGCTGCTCATCCTGGGCATGATGCTGGTCATCGCCGGCATCCAATTCATCACCATCGGGATCGTCATCGAGATGCAGATGCGCACCTATTTCGAGTCACAACAGAAGCGCCCCTACAAGATCCGGCGCATCTCCCATCCCGCCTCCGATCCGGTCGAACTCTAAGCCATGCCGCGCGCTATTAGCTGGAAAAAGGGCCTGAGCAGCATTTTGTTCTGGTCGATCATCTCGGCGGCCTTCATCGGCCCCGGCACCGTGACCACCGCCGCGCGCTCGGGCGCCGAGTACGGACTGGATCTCCTCTGGGCGCTCTTTTTCTCCACGCTGGCCACGATCCTGTTGCAGGAGGCCGCTGCCCGCCTGACGGTAGCCTCCGGCAAGAATCTGGGCGAGGTCGTCGCCCTGAAGTATCCGGGCTCGGGCGGACGCAAGGTTCAATGGCTGCTTTTTCTGACCGTCGCCTTCGGCTGTGCGGCCTATCAGGCCGGCAATCTGCTCGGCGCTGTAGCCGGTATGCAACTGCTGTCTGACATTCCCTCCTGGATCTTCCTGCTCGGCATCGGGCTGCTTGCCGCCCTGCTATTGTGGATCGGGAAGGTCCAGCA
>JAGQXA010000293.1 GCA_020436865.1 Saprospiraceae bacterium
ACCTTTAAGGTCACTCCAAACGCCGGCGAGCGCATCGTCGATCTGTATATCGATTCGGAACAGTTCCTGTTGGGCGTCGGCATTACCGATGGGCCCCAATTCGGCACGTTCACCTTCAAGTACGACTACCAAAATGGTACGCTCCTGTGGCTGAAGCTGGCCGACCCCGCCGTCTACCCGACCAGCCTGTTGCTCACGATCCTCGAAAAGGCGCCGGGCGACAACTACCTGGTGAGCGGACAAACGCAACCCAATGGCCCTCCAGGGCAGGGATGCGACGCGGTGCTACTCGAACTGGACCGCAATTCCGGCAATACGGTCTGGAGCCAAAATTACCACCTCGGGAGTTGCGAGACGTTCAACGAGATGATCATCCACGCCAACTCGATCTATACGACCGGGCGCTACAACTTCGCCGGAGGCGGTACCGACAAAATGCGCCCCGCCCTGACCCAGATCGACCTCAATGGCAACGCGCTCTGGTCGAGGCTTTATCTGGTCGACGTCGCTCCCGGCGTCAATGCCCGCCTCTACTCGACCGACCTGATCGTCGACAACGGCCTCGTCGTAAGCGGCCACGGCGACCCGACGGGCAGCAGCACCACCGATGTGGAAGCTCAAATGTTCAAGACCGACTTCACCGGTAACCTGATCTGGGCGCGCTACTTTAATATCCCGGGCGGCAACAGCGAACGCCTGATCGCCCTGCTCAACCTGCCCGACGGATATCTGGGGCTCGGCAACTACAACAGCCCCGCTACCGGCGATGCTCTTTTTCTCATCAAGACCGATAAGAACGGCCTCCTGCAATGGGCCAAAAGCTACGGCGGACCGGGCGCCGATGCAGGCCGCGACTTTCTGTTCCAGAATGGAACGCTGTTTATCACCGGCTCGGCAGATGTACAGGCCAATGGAGATGCCGACCTCCTGCTGGCCCGCCTGAACCTCGACGGAACCACCCCCGACGATTGCGATTTCATGACCGATCTGGTCGTGCAAACGGGCGCCATCAGCCAGCCCTACGACGGATCACATCCGCTGACCGTTTTCTCGATCAATTGGCCCTTCTCTAACCCGGCGCCGCCACTGCAAACCATATCGCTCGAAGAGAACATCCTCTGCGAAACGCCCTGCGTGGATTCTTGCCAAATCGCTCCCGACGCGGCCCTCGTTGAATTGCAAGCCCATTGCCAGGGCGAGCTGCTCTCCGTGAGCATCGAACTCTGCAACGAGGGCGGAGGCCTCCTCTATCAAGGAACGCCGATCGCTTTCTATCTCGGAGACCCAACGGCCGGGCCAGCGCCGCTACTGGGAGTCGAGAATCTGCCGGTCGACCTGCTAACAGACAGTTGCCTGATCTGGAACGCCCTGCTGCCCGGACCAACCAATACGCCGATCTTCGCCGTGGCCAATGAAGACGGCAGCACTCCCCTGCCCTTGGTGCTCGACGACAACTTTACCGGCTACGACAGCCTGGAATGCGATTACTCCGACAACCTCGGCAGTTTCCAGGTGGTCTACGATCCCCCCCTGCTCGACCTGGGGCCCGATACCATCATGTGCGGTTTCGGGGTGGTCAGTCTCCTGGCTACGCCCGGCTTCGAGTCCTATATGTGGCAAGACGGCTCCACCGATCCTTCGTACACCGCCACCGAACCGGGCGCACACTGGGTGACGGTGGTCGACAGCTGTGGCGGAGTGCAAAGCGATACGCTGCTGATTAGCGTCTACTCTTCTGCCCTATCGGCAGATACCCTCTCCTTATGCTCGGGCGACACGATCACCTTGTTCGGAACGCCCGTCAGCCAACCCGGCGAATACTCCGCCTTATTTACCGGCTTCAACGGCTGCGATTCTCTGGCGGTCGTAGTCGTGGAAGAAGCCTCCGATACATCCTTCGTAGATCTGGCAAGCTCGATCTGCGCCGATTCATCCTACGACTTTCACGGCCAATTGCTCGACAGCTCCGGAACCTACCTTTTCGTCGACACGACCCAATCGTGCACCGTCTTCGAAACCCTGACCCTGACGGTCTTACCCAACCAGCAAAGCTCGGAAAGCCTGAGCATTTGCTCCAATCAGACCATCGATGTGTTCGGTACGCCGACCAATGTCGCGGGCACCTACCAGCAGACCTTCCAGGCACAAAACGGCTGCGATTCGACCCACACCATCGAATTGACCGTACTCGACACCCTCGCCACGTCGGAAAACCTGACGATCTGCGCCAACGAAACCGCCGACATCTTCGGCATGCCGACCAATGTCGCGGGAACGTACCAGCAAACCTTCCAGGCCCAGAACGGCTGCGATTCCGTGCATACCGTCGAGCTAAGCGTGCTCGATACCCTGGCCACCCAACAGGAGTTGACCATTTGCCAGGGCGAAACAGCCAATGTGTTCGGCACGCCGACCGCCGCCGCCGGAGTATATGCGGCGACCTTTACGGCGCAGAACGGTTGCGATTCGATCCACACCATCGAGCTGATCGTGCTCGATACGATCTCCACCCTAGAGACGATCGCTATCTGCCAGGGCGAAACAGCCGATATCTTCGGCATGCCGAGCGATCAGCCGGGCCTGTACGCACAGACCTTCACGGCGCAGAACGGCTGCGATTCCACGCACAGCATCCAATTGATCGTGTTCGATACTACGGCTGTTTTCGAAAGCCTGATCATCTGCGCTAATGAAACGGCCGACATCTTCGGCACGCCGACCAATCTGCCAGGTCTGTATACGGCCACTTTTTCAGATCTTAACGGCTGCGATTCGACCCACACCATCGAACTGACCGTGCTCGATACCCTCGC
>JAGQXA010001011.1 GCA_020436865.1 Saprospiraceae bacterium
ATCTATGCCCGCGACGCCTTGACCGCCTTCGGTGGAATTCCCAACAACAGCGTGCTGACCGTGCGCCTGCTCAACGGCGAGACCGTGCGTCTGTTCAGTACGAAGGGCGACCAAGGCATGCTTCAACCGAATACCGACACTTATGTCTTCCGCGGCCAGTATCGCCTGAGCATCTCGCAGGAGAAAATGCTCGCAGAAGGCGAAGCGGACAAGCTGCGGGTCGTTTGGGGAACCGGCTATGAAGACTATGAAGTGTATAACCTCGATTTTTTCCGCGATCAGTTTCGCTGCCTGAACCAGTAACTCTGCCCTCATGCCCGAAAAATTCGAACTACCGGAATCCGCCAAGCGCGTCCTGGGACTCGAACTGCCAACCGACCCGCGTTGGGTCGACCTGACGGAAATGGACCTCGGAGAGATCCTGACCGATCATGCCTATTGCGAACAAAAAGCGGCGGCCTTTTGCATGTCGCTCATCCAACGCTATCCCGATAAGGTCGAACTGGTGCGCGAACTGGCGCCGATCGTGACCGAAGAATGGGGCCATTTCCGCCAGGTGCTCGCCGAACTCGATAAGCGGGAATTGCCGCTAGGGCGTCAGCGCAAAGACGAATACGTCAACGCCCTGCGCGACTATATGCGCAAAGGCGGCGGCCGCGAAGACCGCCTGCTGGAAGAACTGCTGGTCTGTGCCCTGATCGAAGCGCGCAGCTGCGAGCGCTTCCGCTTGCTTTCCCTCCACATCAACGACGATCACCTGCGTAAGTTCTACTACAAATTCATGGTCTCCGAAGCCGGACACTACCGCCTTTTCCTCGAACTGGCCAAACGCTACCACCCGGAAGAAAAGGTGCGCGATCGCTGGAAGGAATTTCTAGCCTTCGAAGCTCAGGTCATGGAAGAACTGGAGCTGCGCGGCGACCGGATGCATTGAGAGGGGATTGGGTCGTTGGTCCGAATGGCATTCGGGCATTTTCGCCGGCCGGCTACAGGCGATCGGCAAAATCCGCCAGTACCTCCCGATTCACCTCGTGTTTCCCGGAAAAGGTCGTTACCTGGAACGGAAGTCCTTGTTCGCGGACGAAGCCCTCGTGCCACTCCAGACGTTCGGGAGTGAGGTATTCGTCTTCGAGGCCGTACACGAAATGGAGGTCTTTGTCGGCGAGGTAATCCTGATGAGCGCGATAGTCGAGATCGTCGGGCAGCAGTCCGGCCCAGAGGAAGAGATGATGGAAAGGCGGGTGATTTTGCAGGGCCCAGCGGCAGATCGTGGCGCAACCCTGGGAAAAACCCATCAGCACGATGCGCAGGTCGGGCCGGAGCTGGGCCCGGAAGTGATCGAAGAGGTTTTGCAGATATCGCACGTAATCGGCAATTTCGTCGAGCCGCTCCTCTCGGGTCATCCAGGAGGCGCCGACCTTGCCCTGTACGCCGTTCCAGTAGAAGCGCGACAGGCCTTCCGGGGCGACGACCAGGTTGCGCGAGGCGTCCAGGACCTGAAACTTGTGGATGAAATCGGAGGCCAGTTGGCCGTAGCCGTGGCAAGCCAGCCAAAGGACTTCGGTCTGCGGACCAGCTTCGCCGAACGTGAAATAGCGGGCAGTGCGGATGACGGGCAGCGTGTGTCGCCGGATGCTCACTGGCCGTCCTTTTTCCGGCCGAAGATGTCTTTGCTCTTGTCGTCGAGAATGGGTTCCGGACGGGGCGCTTCGTCGACCACCGTGTCGAACATCTTGGGCACATGCCGCCAGTAGCCGCCGTCCAGCCGGTACCCTTCGTAGCTGCCGTCGGGTACGTAGGTCGGACCTTGTTCTTCGGAGCCCCCCAGCAGGATCAAGTGGTCGAAGATGATGGCGTCGAGCAGCGGGTCGTAGTTGAGCTTGATCGAAGCTTCCGCCGAGTATTCCTTGACCAGGCGCTGATGTACGATCGTTCCGCGCTCCGGATCCTCTTCGATGAAGACGCCGCTGCCGAAAAATGGCTGCCCTTCCTCGAAATGCAGTACTTCGACAAGCTTACGCCGGTTGAAGAACGAATAGCCGTCGAAGCCGAACAACAGGTACTGCCGCCCTTGCGGGCCTTCGAACTGGTGGATCTTGTAGTACAGGGCGCCGTACCAGTTCTCGGGTTTCAGGAGGTCTGTTTCCACATCGGCTATGCTGGCAGAACGGTCGATCAGCGGGAATAGCTGAAGTTCCGGACTATTTAGCTGGATCGCGCCGTAATAGCGGTATTCATCGACATCCACATAGAGCTGCCAGGTAAAGATGCGGAACGAACTGTCGGCCGGATACTGGATGGAGATCGACTGTACCCTCGGAAACGGGTAGTGAAACGAATTCGGGATCTTCAGCGCCTCTACCAGGGTCGGTATCAGCTTTTTCGTAGCGCCGAAGCGATGCTCGGGCAGCGAGTCGTTGATCACCGCATAGGAGAGCAGGGCGATGGTGTCTTCCAACTGATCGATCCGTTCGAGATCTTCGGCCGTCAGGCCGTAGGATTGAGAACGGGCAGGAAGGGTGGCTAACAACAGCGCTATGCAGAAGATCGGGAACGGCAGCCTCATGTTGGAGATTATCGTTGATTGGTTGATTAGGCAAATGGTTGATTGGACCCTTGGATTTGAAACTGGGTGGAAAACGCAGAACCTATCCCTCTTAGTGTGCCCCCGA
>JAGQXA010000294.1 GCA_020436865.1 Saprospiraceae bacterium
CAACTGGGCATGGAGGATACCATGCTGGTCGGCCGCTTCCCACCCGGGATCGGGTTCGATGAATTTGTCTGGGGCGGATGTGTGTTTTAGCTTTCGCCCAAGTAAATTTGGTCGCCACCATCCCGCCGACGCTAATCCCGATTTAATCGGGATGGCGGGCAAAGCCCACCTCCCAAATCCCACTTCTCACATCCCATATCTAAAATCCGTACCTTGCGCGTATGGACGAACTCCTCATTTTCGGCCGCCATCCGGTGCTCGACGCGCTGGAAACCGGCCGCTCCATTGAAAAGATCGCCCTGCAGCAGGGCGTGCGGGGCGATTTCGAGCGGACCATCCGCCAGACAGCCAAGGCGCGGAACATCCCGCTGCAGGTCGTGCCGAAGGAGCGCTTCGGCAAATGGACAAAGGGCAACCACCAGGGCGTCGTGGCCTGGCTCTCGCCGATCGAGTACGACAGCCTGGAGGCCCTACTGCCCTTTCTCTTCGATAGCGGAGCGACGCCGCTGTTGATGCTACTCGACGGAGTGACCGACGTGCGCAACTTCGGCGCCATCGCCCGCTCGGCCGAACTGGCAGGGGTGGATGCACTGGTCATTCCGGCCAAGAACAGCGCGCAGATCACGGCCGAGGCGATCAAGACCTCCGCGGGGGCGCTGACGAAATTGTCGGTCTGCCGGGAGAAGAGCCTGCTCGGCGCCGTCGAATTCCTGAAAGCCTCGGGCCTGCGGGTGCTGGCCAGCAAGATCCCTTCGGAAAAGGCGCTGTACGAGGTCGACCTGACCGGACCGGTAGCCCTGATCGTCGGTGCAGAAGGGGAGGGCGTCAGCGATCCGATCCTGCGCGCTGCCGACGAGCACTTCTGGATCCCGCAACGGGGCACGACCGACTCCTTCAACGTGTCGGTGGCGGCGGGAATCATGTTGTATGAGGTGATGAGGCAGAGGGTCCGCCTTCGCTAATCCCGATTGAATCGGGACGGCGTGACGAGGCAGTTGGCAGATACAGTTGGCAGATACAGTTGGCAGATACAGTTGGCAGATACAGTTGGCAGATACAGTTGGCAGAGGGGGCGAGGGGGCAGCTTCGCTGGGGCGAGGGGCTTCCAAGGAACCAGGGATCCTTGGACCTAAGGACCCAATAAACCAATTTCCCCAATCTACGAAAACAAGGCGATCATAAACGTCACGACCGTGGCGACGAAACCCATCATGAAGATATTGTAGGACACCGTGAGGTAGCGATATTTCTTATCGAGCACCTTGCCGAGGTTATAGAGGTCGCGCGCCATGTTGCCGTAGAGCAGTTCGGTGTCGCCGAACATGGCGTCGAGGGCTTCCTCGTATTCTTCGGGAGGCAGTTGTACGAAATTGCCGAAGAAGACAATGTTCTTGCGTTTTTCCTCGGCGGGCAGCTCGGCACGCAGGAGGCTGGTGACCTTCGGACGGGCCGACAGCACGGCGAAGATGAGCGACGACAGGCCGGTGATGAGGAAGATGACGACCGGCATGAGCACCATGGGGTTGGTTTCGGTAATGTTCTTATACGACAGGATGGAGATCAGCACCGAGATCAGGATGGCGTTGACGCTGATCATGATGTTGGCCTTATTGTCGGCGATGGCGCTGAGGTTGATGTGGTTGCGGTAGCTGGTGCGGAAGAAGGTCTGCACCCCGCTATTGGGTGAGCGCCGGCCCAGTCGCTGGTATTTCAGCTGCTCTTTGGCGGTCTGGTTGCGCGTGCGGCGGGCGCTTTTTTCGGCCACTTCCTTCTGGCGCAGTAGGTGACGGGCCACGAGCGGCTCGTAGGTTTCTTTGCCGAAGGGCGTCAGGAAGCGCACGTTGAGCAATTGTTGGGTGAGATACTGGTCCCAGTCGACCTGCTCGTATTGCCGGTGTCCGGCCAATTCGAGTTCGAGCCGCCAGAGGGGTTCGATCTCGAAGAACTCGGCGCCGAATTCGGCGGCGCTCAATCCGTCGAGCAGCAGTTGAGCCTCGCGCGTGCCGGCCGTTTCCGGCTGCACGACGGCTTGCAGGCAGCTGCGCACCTGCTCGTGAACCCCATTGGGCACGGCGGGATCCTTCAGTAGTTTGTCGGCCAACTCCAGCGCCGCCTGGGAAGCTTGCTCGTAGTTGAGCGCAAAGCCGCCATAGTGGATCCAGGCGGCGATCAGACTGGTCTCCAGCACTTCCGGCGGGAAGCTATTCCCTTCGTTGATCTCCTTCAGCAGAGAGGCGGCCCGGCTGGCCAGGGCGTAGTTGTGAAAAACCAGCCGCGCCCCATTCTTCTGGTTGAACAGTCGCCAGACGTAGGCTTGGGTCCGCTGCGACAGAGAGCCTTCCATTTGATCGGCAGGTATTTGCGTGTGACGTTCTTCCATGGTTTGGGTCTCAATACCGGAGGTGTCCGTTCCAGGCAAGATACAAGGAATTTTTGACTTCCCCCCAAGGCCGGTAAGCTCCACATTTCTGGATGATAATCCCTATCTTTGAAAATACTTTTTGCAATCATCTAATCTTATCTCCGTACTATGGCAAATTCTTTGATGGACCTGCTCCAGGGCCAACTCTCCGAAGGCATGATCAAGCAGCTGAGCCAGCAGATCGGCGGCGCCGACCAACAAAAAACGGCAGCTGCCACCTCTGGCATCGTTACCACCCTCATGGGCGCATTGGCTCGTAATGCCGCTACCCCGGAGGGCGCCAACTCGCTGTCTAATGCCCTTGACCGCGATCACGACGGCAGCGTGCTCGACGACATGATGGACCTGTTCAGCGGACAAAAGAGCGTGCAGCCCGAACGCCAACGCGCCCTCAACGGCGATGGCATCATCAACCACATCCTGGGCGACCGCCGCGGCAACGCGATCGATATGATCAGCCAGATGAGCGGCCTCGACTCCAACAAGACCGGTAGCCTGATGACCATGCTGGCCCCAATGATCATGGGTATGCTCGGACAACAGAAAAAACAACAGGGGCTCGATGTGGGCGGACTGGTGTCGATGCTCAACGGGGTGCGCACCCAGCAACAGGCACAGTCTAACAATCCCACCATGTCGCTGATCACCCGCTTCCTCGACGCCGACGGCGACGGCAGCATTGCCGACGATGTGGCCGGTTTCGGCATGAAATTCCTCGGCAACCTGTTCAAGCGCAAGTAATAGCACCATCGGAGGAGCCCGCAGGGGCCCTCCTCCTCCCGTTTATGAAAAGACCTGCCGCCCTCATCGAAGCTGTCCTCCACAACCGGCTGGAAGATGCGCAGGCGTTGCTCCGCGACGAACCTTCACTGGCCCGGGCCACCAACCCCCAAGGAGTGTCGGTGCTCACCCTGGCAGCGTATACCCGGAACCAAACGGCTATCGATCTTCTGCTCCAATACCGCGATCAACTGGACCTCTTCGAGGCGTTGGCCTTAGGCCGCCTCGATCTGGTAAAAGAACAACTGACCTCTACGGACATCGATCGCTTTTCGCCCGACGGCTTTACGCCGCTGGGTCTGGCGACCTTCTTCGGGCACGAAGCGCTCGTGCGCTGGCTGCTCGAACAGGGCGCCGATCCGAACCTGCCCTCCCAAAACGATTTTCGCGTAAGCCCGCTCCATTCTGCCGCGGCGATCAGCCATGTGCCGCTGGCCCGCCTGCTGCTCGCCCACGGCGCCGAGGTCAATGCCAAACAAGCCTCCGGCGTCACCGCTCTTCATTCCGCCGCCCACAACGGCCAACTCGAGCTGGCACAATTGCTGGTCGAGGCCGGCGCCGATCTCCATGCCCGCATGGATAACGGTCTGACGCCCCTGAGTATGGCTTTGCAAGACGGGCAAGGAACCGTAGCGGCCTATCTGCGCGAGCGCGGCGCGAGCGCTTGATGGACAAATCCTTCGTTAATTTCATGCAACGTTGTTGCATTTGTGTTATTTTTGTAACATTGTTGCAAAAATAGCGCTCGCGGAATGAAACGTATGCTCTTGCGCGCCCTGGTGGCCCTATTTCTCCTAAGCGGACGTACTCCCCTGGCCGCCCAATCCGTCGACAGTTGTCGATATGCTCTGTTCGGTTCGGTACTGGACGAGCACGACGGCCAACCCTTGCCCTTTTCCAATATCGTTGTCGAAGAGACCCAGGGAGGGGCCATCGCCTCCGAAGACGGTTCCTTTCGCCTGGAGGGATTCTGCCGGGGAACGTACACACTCGTCTTCAGCCACATCGGTTGCGGTTCGCGCCGGGTTTCCGTGCAAATTCCCGTCGACTCCGCCCTTACGCTTTACCTGGAACACCATGCCGAAATGCTGGAAGGCATCACGGTGATCGCCGCTCCCAAATTGAGTCCTCATGTTTCGTCATCGTCCAGCCTCGAAGGGGTCGCCCTCGAACGCCTGGCCGGCCAAAGCCTGGCGGCCTCCCTGTCTTCGATGGCCGGCGTCGAGACCCTGCAAACCGGACCGACCATCGCCAAGCCCGTCATTCACGGCCTGCATAGCAGCCGGGTGCTCATTTTCAACAACGGGCTGGAGCAGGAAGGGCAGGAGTGGGGTACCGACCACGCGCCCGAGATCGACCCGTTCACGGCCGACCGGCTGACCGTCATCAAGGGAACGGGCGCCGTGCGCTATGGGCTTGGCGCGTTGGGCGGCGTGGTGCTCGTGGAACCGGCGCCCCTTCCCCGGGAATCCGGCCTGGGCGGTAGGCTGCAACTGGTCGGGATGACCAATGGCGGGCTAGGGGCGATTTCCGGTCGTTTACAAGGAGGTTCCAAAAAGTGGACGGGCTTCGGCTGGCGGGTGCAGGGTACCTATCGCATCGCCGGCGACGCCCGCGCGCCCGAGTATCAGCTAACGAACACGGGCCTGCGGGAAAACAACCTCTCGCTCGGCCTGGGCTGGCAACGCGAGGCCTTTTCGCTGGAAACCTACTACAGTCGTTTTTATACCGAACTGGGCATTCTGCGCAGCGCCCACATCGGCAACCTGACCGATCTGCAGGCGGCCCTGGCGAGCGGCGAACCGCAGATCGTCGAAGATTTTTCCTATTCCATTCAGAATCCGCGCCAGCAGGTCGTGCACGATCTGTTCAAACTGCGCGGCAACTGGCAGCTCGGCAACGCCGGCGCCTTGGAAGCGCAGTACGGCCTGCAGCGAAATCACCGGCAGGAGTTCGATATCCGGCGGGGCGACCGCTCGGATATTCCGGCGCTCGACCTCGAACTGACCACGCACAACCAGGAGATCGTTTTTACCCACCGCCCCTGGTGGGACCGGTGGAAGGGCAGCATCGGCCTGACCGGCAGCTACAACCGCAACCGCAATGTGCCCGGTACCGGCACCAAGCCGCTCATTCCCTGGTACAATAATCTGGAAGCCGGTCTGTTCTGGGTCGAAAAATGGCTGCAGGAAAAGTATGAACTGGAGTTCGGGCTGCGCTACGATCATCGCTATCTCAAAGCCAAGACCTTCGACGATCAGCAGGAACTCGTGATCACCAGGCTGAACTACCAGGGGTTTACCGCCTCCCTGGGCGGCCGGTATCACTTGACCGAGCGGTGGACCCTCCGCCTGAACCTGGGTACGGCGATCCGGCCGCCGAATGTCAGCGAGTTGTTCAGCGACGGCCTGCACCATGCCATCGCCTCCATCGAAGAGGGAAATGTCGATCTGTCGCCCGAGCGCTCGGCCAAGGCCGTGCTCAACCTGACCCATGAGAACGACGACCGCTTCCGGCTCGAACTCGACGGCTACTATCAACTCATCGATCGCTATATCTTTCTGCAACCCGAGCCGGAGTTGCGGCTGACCATCCGCGGCGCCTTTCCCGTTTTTACCTACCGGCAAACCGACGCGACCCTGGCGGGCTTCGATGCCTACGTTCAGTTTCGCCTCCTGTCGCATCTTTTTCTGGAAGGGAAAGGCTCGCTCGTGCGGGGCTTCGATCGCGGGGCCGACGACGACCTGATCTTCCTGCCTCCTCCCCGGGGCGAGCTGCACCTGAAATACGTGCTTGCCGCGGCCGGGCGGGTAAAGGATCTCCAGTTCGATCTGGGAGTGCGGCGCAGTTGGGAGCAAAAGCACTTTCCGGAAGGGGTGGATTTCGCTCCGCCGCCATCGGCCTATACCCTGCTCACGGCCGGGTTTTCGATGAACTACCTGCTCGGCGCACATCCGTTGGGGATACATCTGCGGATCGACAATTTACTCGATACCCCGTATCGCGAATACCTGAACCGGCTGCGTTACTACGCCGACGAGGCGGGCCGCAATGTCGAACTACGCCTCTCGTACGAATTCTAATTCCTATCATTTTACCAAAAAAATTTCCACCATGCAATTCAAAAGATCATTCTTGGCGATCTTCCTTCTCTTGCCCTTCCTATGGACGTCTTGCGACGACGATCCCGAACCCGAGAATCCGGAAGAACTGATCACCACGGTGCTGCTGACCCTGAGCCCGGACGGAGCCGGGACCCCGGTCGTGTTTTCCTTCCAGGATCTCGATGGGGAAGGAGGAAACGCTGCTACGATCACTACCGACCCGCTCGCCGCCAATACCACGTATTCGGCAGCAGTGACCTTGCTCAACGAGACAGAATCTCCGGTTGAAAACATTACGGAGGAAGTCGAGGAGGAGGACGATGAGCACCAATTCTTCCTGCTTCCCGCTGCCAACCTCAAACTCGACTGGTCGTACCTCGATCAGGATGCCGACGGCCACCCGGTCGGACTGCTCCTGCAGGTCGTGACCAAGGAGGCCAGTTCGGGTGACCTCACCCTGATCCTTCGCCACCTGCCCGATAAAGGAGCTAGCGGCGTGGCGGAAGGGAACATTGACAATGCCGGCGGGGAAACCGATATTGAAGTGACCTTTCCGGTGACCATTCAATAAATCTAGGTTCATGCAACTACGGCCAGAACAGATCCTGAACGACCATCAGCTGCGCCGCACGGCGGTGCGGCTGGCGGTCCTCCGCATATTTCTGGAGGCCGACGAGGCCCTCTCGCAGTCGTACCTCGAACAACAATTCGAGCAGGTCGACCGCATCACTTTGTACCGCACTTTGCGTACCTTCGAACAGAAAGGCGTCATCCACCGCGCCCTCGACGGCACCGATACGCCCAAATATGCCCTATGCGCCGGCGAATGCAACGAACATGCGCATCACGACCATCATGCTCATTTCCATTGCGACGATTGCGGACGTACCTACTGCCTGGAAGAAATGGTCGCGCCCCGCTTCCATGCCCCGCGCGGCTTTCGGGTAGATGAAGCGCATATGGTGCTGACGGGCGTTTGCAAGGAATGCCTGGAAGGGGTGTCGCCATAACTTCACACTTATGCATCGCTCATTCTTCTTTCTCCTCCTCATCTCTGCGTTTTTCCTGGCAGGCTGCAGCCTCCGGCCGGCAGAGGGATCCTTTCTCCAAACCCTCGACCAACTGGTGCAACAGAAAAACAGGGTGAACATTCAGGGCCGGGCCTTAAGCGCCGGAGAGATCGCCTTCGTCGAGGCCGTGGAGAGGTTGGAAGCCGACTACGATGCCTGGAAAGAAGTCGGCAATCGCACGGCCGCCCAGCGAAAAACCTGGAAAGCCCTGAACGAACGGGCCGCCAGGCTTCAACAGCAAGCCGCCGAATTGTTCGGCACTACTTCGCCACCTTTCTCTCCGGGTCGGTGATCCACTCGCTCCAGGAGCCCGGATAGAGGCGGGCCATTCCCAGTCCGGCGTATTTCATGGCCAATAAATTGTGGCAGGCGGTAACGCCCGAGCCGCAGTAGAAGACCGACTCCTCCGGCTGGGCGCCGGACAGGATCTTCAGGAATCGATCCCGCAAAGCGCCGGCCGGCAGGAAGCGACCTTCTTCATCGACATTCTCCATAAAAGGCGCGTTTACCGCCCCCGGAATATGGCCGGCTACAGGGTCGATCGGCTCTTCTTCGCCGAGGTAGCGCACGGCCTCCCGCGAATCGACGAGGCAGCCCTTACCTTGGTCGGGTATCGCGCCTACCTGCTCGGCTTCGACCACGAGTCGATGGTCCGGATGAGGCTCGAAGTGGCCGTCGCGCGTGGGAGGGATCGCTCCGGAAACGGCGAAACCGCCGTCTTGCCAGGCCGCCCAGCCGCCGTCGAGTACGGCGACCTCTTCATGCCCCAGCCAATTCAGCAACCACCACAAACGAGCTGCGATCCCTCCCGACCGGTAGTCGTAGGCGACCACCTGCGTTCGGCGCCCGACTCCCCAGGAGCGGAATAGATCGGTCAGCCGGTCGACCGCCGGCAAGGGGTGGCGACCGGTTTGTCCTGGCAGCACGGCGCCAGAGAGGTCTTTGTCGAGATGTGCATAAAAGGCGCCGGGTATGTGCCCTTCGCGGTAATCGCTGCGCCCTTTTTCCGGATCGTGCAGGGAAAAGCGGCAATCGACGATCACCCAGTCAGGGCGATGGCTATGTTTGGAAAGGTCGGTGGCAGAGATCAGGGTAGTAAACATGCAGAACGGTTTCTGGAAAAGATAAACATTCGAAGGCAAAATCCCTACCTTTAGGGGCTCCTTTATGGCGAGTGCAAAGCGGTTTGGGAATTCCCAAACCACTTTTATTTGCGTGCAAAACGGCGGTAACTCATGGCAAAAAGAACCAAACGCTGGAAACGGGGATTGATCGCGACGGCGCTCATCGTTGTGGGCCTGGCAGCCTTCTGGCTGCCCACGCGAGGCCCGGTGGTTAGTGGCTATGTGGCCAAGAATCTGTGCTCTTGTGTATTTCTCTCCGGCCGGGCGCCGGAAGAGGTGCGGGCGGCCGATCTGGACTTCTCGCTCTTACCCCTGGCCGGCGTGGAGATCGACTACGAACAAAAAACGGTCAACAGCAGCCTGTTTGGCTTTGGCAAGCAGACGGCCGTGTACCGGCCGGGACTGGGGTGTACGCTCTTGGCCGGCCTCGCGGCCGATGAACTGGCCCGGCAGCCGCTGCCCGAATATTCCGCGGCCCCCGGCGCCGACAGCGTGTATTGGCCGTTGGGCGACCGTTTGCCCGATACGCTTCCTGCGGGGGTGGACCGGGAGGCTTTGG
>JAGQXA010000295.1 GCA_020436865.1 Saprospiraceae bacterium
ACGACCACCTACACCGTCGAGCTGATCGACGAAAACGGCTGCCCGGCCGAAGCGCGGGTGACGGTCAAGGTAGACCGCAGGAAGGACATCTACGCTCCCAACATCTTTTCCCCGAACGGCGACGGCGAAAACGACCGCTTCACCTTGTTCGCCCGGCCGGGACTGGTCGCGGAGATCCATTCGCTGGAACTATTCACGCGCTGGGGAGAAAGCGTCTTCCTGGTCGAAAATTTCCAGCCCAACGACCCTGGAGCCGGTTGGGACGGCCGTTTCCGCGGCGAGGCGTTGAACCCGGGCGTATTTGCCTGGCTGGCCCGGATCGAGTTCATCGACGGAACGGTAGAATGGTATCAGGGGGATGTGACGCTGGTGAGGTGAGACTTGAGATATGGGATCTCAAATCCCACTTCCCACATCTCAGACCTCAGATCCAAATCAGGCCAGTACTTTCTTCACCAGATCGGCCGCTTCGCGCAACAGGATGGCGGAGTGAACGGCCAGGCCGCTCTCGTCGATGATCTTCTTGGCGATGTCGGCATTGGTGCCTTGCAGGCGCACGATGATGGGCACGTTGATGTTGCCCATGTTCTTGCAGGCGTCGACGACCCCTTGAGCGACGCGGTCGCAGCGAACGATCCCACCGAAGATATTGATGAGGATAGCCTTCACGGCCGGGTCTTTCAGAATGATGCGGAAGGCCTGCTCGACGCGGGCTGCATCGGCCGTACCTCCGACGTCGAGGAAGTTGGCCGGCTCGCCACCGGAGAGCTTGATGATATCCATCGTGGCCATAGCCAGGCCGGCGCCGTTGACCATGCAGCCGACATTGCCGTCGAGCTTGACGTAGTTGAGGTCGTGATTCTTGGCTTCCACTTCCGTGGGGTCTTCCTCGTCGGTATCGCGCATGGCAGCCAGGTCGGCGTGGCGATAGAGGGCGTTATCGTCGAGCGACACCTTGCAGTCGACCGCGACGATGCGGTCGTCGGGTGTTTTGAGGCAGGGATTGATCTCGAATAGCGTAGCGTCGGCGCCCACAAAGGCCTTGTACAGGCTGCTGATGAACTTTACCATCTGTTTGAAGGCCTGTCCACCCAGCCCCAGGTTAAAGGCCACTTTACGGGCCTGGAAGCCCTGCAGGCCGAGGGCCGGGTCGATATATTCCTTGTGCACGAGGTGTGGCGTTTCTTCGGCTACCGTTTCGATATCCATACCCCCTTCCGTCGAATAGATGATCACGTTGCACTTGCGCTCGCGATCGGTAAGGATGGACACGTAAAATTCCTTGCAGGCGTCGAAATCGGGACGATAAGCATCTTCGGCGACCAGCACTTTGCGTACCAGTTTCCCTGGACCTTCCATGCCACCCGGCGTCTGCGGAGTGCGCAACATCATGCCGAGGATGTTTCCGGCATGTTCCCGGACTCCGGCCTCATTCTTGGCCAGCTTCACCCCGCCGCCTTTTCCGCGACCGCCGGCATGGATCTGCGCTTTCACGACGGCCGCTTCGGTACCGGTCTGTTCGCGCAATTGATGATAGGCGGCTACCGCCTCTTCCACCGTCGTCGCTACGATCCCTTCCTGAATGGCTACGCCGTAACTCTTGAGCAGTTCTTTTCCCTGAAATTCGTGCAGATTCATGCAAGTGTGGTTTGAGAAGTTGAAGAAAACCTGGAGGCCCGGAGGCGAGGATTTGTCTGAAACAGCCCCAAAAGTAAGGCATTTTTAAAGGAAAACAAAGGCAGAATTGCTATCTTTCCACAAGTTCAAACCGAACCCGACCATGCCCAATCTGATCCATCTGTCCATTCCGGCTTTCATCCTTTTACTGCTGCTGGAAGTGTGGTTGTCGCACCGCCTGCACCGCGACTGGTTCGAAGCCAAGGACACGTACAGTAGCCTGGCCATGGGCATCGGCAACGTGCTGATCGGTCTGTTCACCAAAGGCATCGTATATGGCTCCTTTTTATTTGCCTACCAATTCCGCCTGTTCGAACTGGGTACGGCCTGGTGGGTATGGGTCTTGTTGTTTTTCGC
>JAGQXA010000032.1 GCA_020436865.1 Saprospiraceae bacterium
ACAAAGGGAGAAGCCAGTTCTTTCAGGAAATTCTCCACCGATTGCAGCAAAAAGAAGCCGGCCTTCGGTTCGGGGTCGAGGCCGTTCAGTTGCGGCACGACGACCACCTTCACCTTCCCCGGACTCAATTTCGGATAGCTGGTACTACCGATGCACTTGGCCTGCCGGATCTCCGGAAAACGCTCGAGCACCAGGCGTTCGTAATCCCACAACTGGGCGGCCCGGTTCTTATGCCGCAGCCGCTCGCTCACGCGGGTGTAGAATTCGGCCGGGCGTTCCTTGGGCCGGCCTCCGAAGAAGCCGGTTACCTGGCTCAGGGAGCTGATCTCGGGCACCTGAATGACCAGATCGGTGATCGGTGGCGTATGCCCCATCTGCTCGTAGTGCGCCGGATCTGCGTTGTCGACCCACTCCACCTGCACTGCCTGGGTGAGCACCCGAATGCCCCTTCCCATCACTGCCAGATTGCCCAATGCGGCCACTCTCAGCCAGTACAGTCCGGACGGAAGCAGGGTCGACCGGTCGGTAAGATCGTCGGGAAGATGCAGTTGCACGATCCCGCTCGTGGAGAGCGAAGCGGTGGTGTCGAGCAATACCTCGTCCTGATCGAAGTTCACCCAGCGGTCGCCCCGCCAGTAGGCCCAATCGAGTTGCAGGGGAAGCTGCAGCGAGTCCTTCTTGCTCTCCCGAATATCGAAGAACAAGGACACCGGTTGCGGAGGCCGCACGCCGGTCAGGCCGATGTACAGATAGCCCTCCTCGTTGTACACGGGCAGCAGGGAGAGGTCGGAGGCCTTTCCCCTGGAGAAGATCGTCTCATATCCGAAGGGATGGATCCGGAAGATCTTCTCATCGGCCTGCAAGTCGTTCTCCCGGAATTCCAACTGCCGGAAGTTGATCTTGGAAGATGCCTCGTAGTTGACCAACATCCGCTGGATGACCGGCACGAAGGGTTCTTTGGGGATCGGAACCGCGGCAGCCTCTTCGGTCCTGGGAATAAAACTGAAGGGCGGGGCCTTCGCATTCTGGGTGATGGCCTCGGCAAAAAGTCGCGGGTAGATCTCGTGTCCGAAGACCATGGGTGGGCCGCTGATCTTCCACTTGAAAAAGCCCGAGCGGGTCTTGTTGGTATATTCGGGCAATTCGGCCATCTGATAATCCGGGATGATCGCCAACGGCTTGAAATCGATCTCTTCGAAGGTCGTCGTCGAAGCCAGGCCTTCGCGGGGAGGTTGCAGGGTTTCAAACAGGCGAAATTCCTGTTTGTCGCCATCGCCCGGATAGAACTGGTAGTCCGACAGCGCCGACAATTCCACTGTAAAACTGTCGTTGTCTACCTCGTCGGGATAGCCGTCGTAGTACTGGCCGAAACCTCCCGGCAGCGTGGGCAGGTTGTTCCATTCGATATAGAAGCGCAGATCGGTCAGCTTTTTCCGGAACAACTCGGCATTGCCCACCAACAGATACGAATTGCGGTGTGGAGTGGGCCCGAACGGAGCGAAGGGCGCCGTGCCGTCGAGCAGGCCGTTGTCGTTGTACAGGGTCAGCGATCGCAGGCCTTTGACCTTGACCGAAAGGACCACCTCATCCAATTCCAGGTCTTTGAGAAAGGAGTAGACGAAAATGCAGTCTTCCGAACTGAGCAGCACCTTGACGACCGGCCAGGGCGTGTCGAACGGATCGCCCAGCAGCGCCGGATCGTAGGCCGTCACGGCCGGGGCGGAGACAGGCAACGTCAGGCGGAGGGTGATGGGATCGACGCCCCAGTTTTCCGGAGGTTCCAACCGGAGGTGCTCGACAGAGATCCAGCCTTCTACCCCGCTGATGGACACATCGATCGCATTGGAAAACAGGCGATCGAACACCGCATTCAGCTGACCGACGGAATCCGCTTGTTCCGGAGCGGGCGACTCCTCTTCCTGGTTCTTCAGGATATCTTCGAGCAGCGTTTTCAAGTACGAGATCGATCCGACGGAAAAGTGGAAGTCGATCTGGATCTCCCGCTCCCCTTCCTGCAAGAGCAATACCGGCGAGGCCAGGGCAAACCCGAGCCGGGCGTGCTCCATGCGCCGATCTTTACCCGACTTGTCGAGCTGATCTTCGCCCACGATCGGCCAGGTGAGGTCTTCTCCGGAAAATTGCCCGCCGAGGCCGTCGGAGGAGTCGGCCACCGGGGCGGCGTATACGCTGGAAATCAGCCGATAAGAGCTGCCGATACCCACCTGCGGGTTCTTTCCTACGTAGATCGTCCGCAGGGAGGCCACCTGTGCACGGGTGACCAGCAGAGAGGCCAGCGTCCGGTAGTGC
This sequence comes from Saprospiraceae bacterium, assembly GCA_020436865.1. GTDB lineage: Bacteria > Bacteroidota > Bacteroidia > Chitinophagales > Saprospiraceae > JAGQXA01. The sequence goes on from JAGQXA010000032.1 coordinate 2,308, forward strand.
GATTCGACGCCTTCGGAATTCACCCCGGCCAGCAAAGGCGTGCCGGCCGGCAGCCGGTAGTGGTCGACATGCTCGGCCAGTTCGAAACAGACGATGGCCCGGTCGGGAACGCCGTCTTTTTCCCGCAGGCGCAGGATCTCCCGGTAGTAGTGATCGAGATGTCGCCCCGTCAGGGAGTTGAGGTGTTCCTGGGCAAAGCCGTACAGCTGCAGGAAAGAGAGGAGAAGTCCGAGGTGCGGCGGATGATCATCCTGCTGCGACAACGATCGGGCAAAGGTCTCTCCGGCCACCTGTTGCAGGAGGGCCAGGGTGTGATGATATTTTTTGTATACCTGCCGGACCTCGCCCAGCAGGTAGTCGAAATGCTGATCCTGATCGGCCCAGGACAAGGGCGACACGTCTTCCCGATACGGCAGGTGGACCTGCTTGCCGGCCTTGGCGATCGGCAGGAGCGCTCCTTTTTCGCGCCCCGACTTCCAGATGGGATGAAGCGCTTCGATACGCCCTTCGAGCGATAGTTCGAGGTCTTCCACCCCGGCCTCGCTGGCGTATTGGATGCGCCAGATGAGCAGGCCGAGGTCCTTGCTCAAATGGCCTTCGATCGCCGAGTGAAGTTCCAGTTCGATCCTTAGCGGGTCTCTCCATTGCCGGATCTCGCGCAAGCGCACATACCAGCGATCGATCACTTCGACCAGCGAGAAGAAGCGGTCGATCAGGCAGCGAAACTCGGCGGCTTTGTCTTCTACCTGGGAAATATACCGCGTGCGGTAGAGCAGCACCAAGACCTCCTGATCCAGCTTTTTCAGATCGAGCGACAGGATCTCGGCCAGAACGGTAACCAGGTTCCGGCGAAAGAAGGGGCTCCAGTCGCCGGCCGGGCGGTTATCCTGATCGTAGTACTGAATGTGTTCCGAGAGGCGGGAAAGCAGGATCAGCCAATCACTCAGCCGCCGTTCTTCGAGTCGCACGTAATCCGGCAGGAGCGCCTTGAGTAGCCGCTCGGTCTGCGAAGAACCGGTGAGGAGGGTTGGATCTGTATCTTGTCTTCTTTTCATGTGCGCTTGCCCGTCCGGTAGACGGCTCTTTCATCAGAGGCCGGTCACATTCGTGCCTTCGTTGAGGTAGTAGGGATACACGATATTGCTCCGGGAGTTGGTTTGCCGTACGGTATAGTCGACGATGATCTTGATCAGACCCAATTCGACCTGATCCATTTGCACCCTGACCTCGTTGACCAGAATGCGGGGTTCGAAGCGGATGATCGCCATTTCTACGAGGTCGATGATCTCTTGTTTGATCGTGGCGGTGAGGCGTTCGAAGACCAGACTGTGCAGATCGCAGCCGTACAGCGGATTGAGCAGTCGCTCGCCGGGCAGGGTCGAGATCAGGATGTAGAGGCTCTGCCGGATATCCTCCTCGCTTTCGACCATTTTCACTGAATTGTTCACTTTGTCGAAACTCGGGGGGAAGTGCCAGCCCCGGCCCAGAAAGGAACGGTCGTTATTCTCCATGGCGATTCATTAGCAGTTTAAGAGCAGATTTACCCTCCGATCATGACCGTCGGCATTCCCAGCACGATCGTTCCGCCATGGGCGGTGGAGTCGCCCATGCGGGCGGCCGGGCGACCGGAGATCATTACCGTAGCCGAACCCTTGATGATGGCGTCGGGCGGGCCCACACAGGTGCACATATCGCCCAAAACGGCGGCAGGCAGGCCGCCGATCAGTACGTTCGGCACGCCCGGGCCGGTGATCGGGCCGCCGACATGGGGGATCGGAGGTAGTCCGGGAGTTACCATGGGGCATACATGCATATCGGTCAGTCTGGCTGCTGGTGGCATAGGCGTTGGATTTTGAGTCGTTTCAATTGATCATGACCATGAGCCCCTTGACGGAGGTATTACCGGTCGATTTCAGTTCGGCGGTGGCGGTTCCCTGTGCGGAAAAAGCAAGTTGGGCCTTGCCGTTCACGTTCAGGCCTTCGAGGTTGAGATCGGTGGTGGCCTTGATCCCGATGTCGAGGTTGGCCTGCACGGCGATCTTTCCGGTCGCTTTGAGCGTGATATCCTTGGCGCTGCTGATCGTAATGCCCGCCGCGGCCATTTCGATCTTGTTGCCGTTCTGATCCTGGATGGTGATGCTTTTGTCTTTGTCCGAAAGGATCATCTTGTTGCCGCCGGGCGTTTGGGCGGTCAGTACTTTCTGGTCGTCGTCGAATTCGAGTTTGAGGTCGTTCTTGGTGACGATCGCCTTGATCGAGTTCTTCTGATCGGCCGTATAGGGCGGGGCATTTTTGCTGCTGTACAGCATGCCCAGAATGACGGGATAGCGGGGGTCGTCGTTCAGGAAACCGAGTACGACCTCGTCGCCCACCTCCGGCAGAAAGAAGGCGCCTTTCTGAGAGGAAGTCGCATAGAACTGTGCCAGGCGGGCCCAGATGCCGTCGCCCGAGGGGGCGATCACCGGCACGTCCACCTGAATGCGGTGTTCGCCGTCGTCGTCCTGATGGATCTTCTTGACCGTGCCGTTCTGCAGGCCCCGGATGGCGGGCAGAAGACCGGCCGCTACCGGTGTGCTGAGGTCGGGCCGGTCGACGTACCAATCGGGCGGCAGGCCGAACTGCACCGTGGTTCTCCACTGACCGGCCTTGAGTTTGTGCCAAACGCCGGTAATAAGGGCCTTCCCGTTGAATCGCTTGCCGAACCCCTTCAGTTCGAGCAGCGTGTTGATCTTCGGCTTCGAGCTTCCCACGAAGCTCACCCGCCCGCGCAGACTGGCCAGCCGGGCCTTCAACAGGGTAGCATCGGCCCAACTCTTCAGAACGGCCTTGTCGATCGGGCCGGTCGAATGGATCTCGTAATCGGAAAGGCCGAGCACTTCCGACAGTTTCTTGCCGGTCAGATCACCCTGGGCGTTGATGGTCGGCTCGGCCGAGGCGCCTTCGGCCAGGGCCTGCTTCTTCATATCCCAGGAATGCGCGGTGACCTTCGGCATCTGAAAACGCGATTCGATCTGCCCTTCGAAGGAGATGACGTCCTGCGAATAGTCGACCGACAGGCCCGATTCTTCGGAGGTGGTCGGTTTCTTCACTTGGAGCTTGTCGTCTTCGTAGTAGACCAGCAGTCCGTTAGCTTCGGCCCGGGCCTGCACGAAATCCCAATCGACCGCATGGTACTGCACGATCTGCTTGTGCTGGTTGGTGGTCGCATCCACCTCGGCCGAAAGCCCCACCTTCTTGACCAGTTCGGTGATAATGTCGCTGTCTTTCTTGTCCTTGTAGTAGGCATTCTTGCGACCGAGCGTGAGTTTGCAGCTCTTGTCGCTACACCGGATCACCAATACGTTTCCACGATCGGAGCCCACCTGTATTCCATGATTGACGATGATGCCCGAAAAGATCGTCTCCTCGTTGGAGTGATAGCCGGCGGAGATGGTGATCTCTTTTCCCGGAACGAAATCATCGGATTCACTGCTCTCGAAGGTTTCCTTTTCGCTCTCTCCGTGCGGCAGGAGCATCACCAGGGTGGCGGTAGCTACGCGGTTGACGAATTTTTCTACCTCGACCTCCACGATCAGGTGTTTGTCTTTGAGCGGGCTCCCCCCTACTTTCACCGTCAAGGTAGGGTTGTCTACGCCGCTTTTCAAGGGAGATTCAGCCATAAGAAGTCAGTTTACTATTTTTCCAGGGGCGGGAACTCGAGTTCCTGGCCGGCTTTCAGATTCATCAAGTTAGGCAATTCGTTGAAATCGGCGACCTGCAAATAGAAATGAGGGTCCTTGTAGATGCGGTAACACATCAAAGGCAGGTTATCGCCGGCCCGGACCTGCCGGAGGTGGGTGAGATCGGGCGACTGATCGTCTTCGATCTTGCTGCGGGTTTCGGCGTCCTGCATTTCGCTGAAGGACAGACTGGCCTTTGCCCGGAGCGGATCGCCCTGCGCGTTGAACAGGAGGAAGTCGATAGACAGGCTTTGCAGTTGTCCGACGAACTTCATGCTTCCCCATTGCAGCTTGGTGTAATTGGTCGAATGGATGCTGCCGTTATACTTTACGAGCAGATCCTGCAGGGTCGTAATGTCGTCTTTCACCTCGTTGGACTCGGGGATCGCACCGGTACTATCGAACCACAGGTCGAAGCTCACTTCTTCCCGAAACTGGATGATCTTGAGGTCGACCAGCTTGCCGTTGGCCAGTTTGATCGTCTTGGTTCCCTTTTTGTTCCCTCCTTCCGAATGCGAGCTGTATTTCGACTGGTAGCTTTCGGGGTTGATAGTGACCGTCATGTTGCCGATCTTGCTGAAGGTCTTGTCGAATTTGTCGACCTCGTAGGCCGTGATGATGAGCTTGGCAAATTCGCTTTCCTGATCGGGGTCGGACACATTGGCGGGTTGGTGCAACATTTTCTGTGGATCCATCGTGCTCGTTTTTCGCTTAGCGCATCATGTGCTTTTCCAGCAGTTCCCTGACCCGGTCGAGGCATTCCTGAATGATGCTTTCCCGGGAGTCCATGAATTCGTCTTCCTCCTCTTCCTCGTCGTCGTTCCCGTCGAGTTGCCATTCGGGCTCTTGTTCCGCGCCTTCTTCCCCGACCGTGCCGTCAGCTTTGAGTCCGCGGGGGGCTTTCCTGGCTTTCTTTTTGTTCTTCCCCGGAAGGAACTGCTCCATGGGGGCCTCGTCGAGCACGCGGTTCAGCCATTCTCTCGATTTCGGGTCGTTGTCGTCTTCGAGGATGGCTTTGATCACCATTTCGCGGATTTCGATCGGCATATTCGCTTGATTTACCGGCCGGGGGCGATCAGCCTTCGAAGGGGTACTTGTTGCCGCCCGGCTCGTCCATTTTCCAAAAATAGTTGTAGGTCAGGGTCAGGGATTCAACGACGATCCCACTTTCCTGGGCGTTCAGTCCGCTGATCTCCCAGCCGACGGGATAGGCGTTGACGAACACCCAGGTCATGATGGCCTCCTGATGGTCCTTATTGGCATCGAGCAGGGAGACGGTCACCGTTTTGGGCTCGAGCTTTTCGTTCAAGCCCCCTTTCAGATGCTTCAGGCACCAGGTCGCGATATCGGAAGAGGGAATGATCAATCCGCGCTTGAGCACCAGATCGTCGTAGTTGACCCGCTTGGGCACCTTGTAGGCGAAGCGGTTCTCGCCCCCCATACTGATCGCGTCGGTTTCCATCTTAGCGGAAATGCCGGAGACCTCCTGGAAGCCGGCATCCCATAGATTACTGGCAGAGCCGCCCATCGACAGGAAGCTCAGGGTGTAGAAGAACCCCACGGGCGGGAGGTAATCGGTAGCAGATGCGGGCATAACTCGTCAGGTTTTCAGCAGACGCCGGTCATAGGAACGGGTAGTAATGGAACGGCGATCGGTTGCCGGAAAACCCACAACCGATCACCAATTCACGGTCAGGCCTTTCGGCCCGATCCATGGGAATAAACCCGCGTTATTCCATGGTCAGTTCTTCATGCGCCAGCACGAGTTCTTCGATCGCCACTTCGCTGTTCTGGGCGTTCAGGTCGGTGCCGGTGTACTTCAGCGGCCAGGCATTCTTCAGCTTCCAGGTGAAGAGAGCCGACTTGTCCTGATCCATGAGGGAGATCGTGACCGTTTGCCGCTTGATCTTGTTCATCACCACACTGGCAAAGTACTGGAACAGCTTCTTGTCGTCCTTGAACATCCCTTTCTTCAGGGTGACGTCGCTTTGTTTTTTCAGGCCCGGCATTTTCACCGTCGAAAAAACAATGCTGTTGCCGTCGCGGTATTCGATCGGATCGTATTCGGTATCCAGGCCGGACACTTCCTGAAAGGCGATCTCGCCCTGATCTTCGAAGGTAACGCTAAAGAAGAACTTTGGTACGGGCCAAGGAATTTCCTGATTTTCACCAGCCATAATATCAGATTTTTAATTTTTTGAACGAATTGTGGTTAACACGAGGCCAGACGATGGCCGGCTTTAGGATTTCTGCATTTGCTGTTGGAACGTGATGACGATGAATTCCGCCGGTCGCGTGACGGCGATCTTCACGGTGATCCGCATGATGCCGTCGAGGATATCCACGGCGGTCATGGTCGTTCCCAGTCCGACGTCGACGCTGAACGCATCTTCGGGGGTGGCCCCGGCGAGTGCGCCCTGTTGCCAGACGTTGGTCAGGAAGTTGGTGATCAGCGCCCGCAGGTTGGTCCAGGTAGCCGACACGTTCGGCTGGAACACATAGGCTTCGGCGGCATACTTGATCGACTGTTCGATGAAGATCACCGTTCGACGCACGCTGATGTAGCGCCAATCCTGGCTGTTGCCGTCGAGGGTACGGGCGCCCCACACCAAAACCCCCTTGCCGGGGAAGGTGCGGATGGCGTTGACGGCCTTGCCGGTCAGCGGCATGTTGAGGTCTTCCTGCTCTTCGTTGGTCAGGCTGACCACCGGTTCGACCACCGAGCCCACGCTGACGTTGGCGGGCGACTGGAAGACGCCGACCGAATTGTCGACCATGGAGTAGATCCCGGCCATGATCGCGCTGGGCGGTAGTACGTTGATGGCCTTTTTCAGGTCATTCAGTGCCGCCTTGTAGGCCGGGCTGATGGCCAGCAGGGTTTGATGCAGGGTATTCACATCGTCTTCTGCAACGGTCGGGACCTTCTTGAGTTCCGCCTTGATCTCTTCGGCGCGGGCCAGGGAAACCAGTCCGTCCTGGAATTCCAGGTTCAGGTTCAGGTCCAGCAAGCGAATCAGCGTACCGCCGTCGGGAGCTTCGAAGGCCGCTTTCTGCGCGGTGACCTTATCCGCAGCGAGGATCTTGGCAGGTTGGTTGGACTGGCCGGCATTGGGGTTGTCCTCGAAATCGACGATCCCGTCGACGGCGCCGATATTACTGAAGTTCTTGAAATTGAGGTCGTTAGAGGAAACGGCCGTCATTTCCAGCCACGGATAGTAGGCGGCGGCCCATTGCAGGTGATTGGTTCCCACGTCATCGCGGAACTTCTTGATGATCTCCTTGGTGGTCCTTTCCTTGCCCGGTCCGGG
>JAGQXA010000296.1 GCA_020436865.1 Saprospiraceae bacterium
GCAATTCCGCTGCCGTGGCGGCTACCGTCCATTCATACCGGTCTTCTCCCAGCGACTGCCGCTCGAACGCGATGGGCCAGGTTCCCTGCGTTTGCCGGTCGCCCGCCTCGGTCTGACTATTGGCCTGGGCCGTCCCGTTCACGTCGCCGATCTTGACGGCGACGAAGTCGGCCTCCAGATCGTCAGCCTCCAGGTCGTTGTAGTTGATCACCTCCGGGAAACCTCCCCCTTGCCAAGGGTCGAAAGGGTTCACGAACACATGATCGGCGTCGACAAACCGCCAGCTGGTGTTATTGGGGAAATGATCGACCAACAACAGGATCACCTTGCGAATGTCGACCAGGTCGAGGGTCGTGACCGCGCCCGAGCGATTGGCGTCGGCGGCAATGAGTTGGTAAGGACTGCCGAGGGGTTCAACGCCCAGAATGTGGCGCGTGATCAATACCAGGTCGTAGGTCGTGACGCCATTGGCCGGACCGGCATCGAGCGACGGAGTGATCGTATAGTCTTCCAGCGTTTCCAGCTCGAAGGCGAAGAAGCCGTCGGCCAAGGTCGTTTGACTGAGGGCGCCGTTGACGTCGACCACCGCCTCTTCCAGCGGTTCGCCGGCTTCGGTGGCGATCAGCCCGGAAACGATGACGATATCGGGCACGCCAAAGCAGACCTCCATGTTGTCCTGAATATCGACGGTCGTTTCACAAAAAGCCTGGTTGCCCGCGGCGTCGGTCACCCAGATGGTTACGATCCGGATCCCCTGCTGGCCGCAGGTGTAGATCTTGACTGTATCGCTAACGTTTTCCGAGAATGACAAAAGCAGGTCGCCCGGACAGTTATCGAAACTGCCGGCATCGAATTGCCAGGCCGACACGGGCACCATACCGGTTTGCATGATCTCCGTGATCAGCTCGTTGCAATAGGGCGTCGGGGCTTTACAGTCCTTTACCGTCACCTCGATCGAGGCATAGGTCGTATTGCCGCATTGGTCGCTCACGGTATAGATGACTTCGTAGTCGCCCGGAGGCACATCGCTGTAGCTGTACGGATCGCCCGGCGTCGGATTCGGCAGGTTGGTTTCGATAGCGATCGTCACTCCGGCCGAACAGTCCATCACCTCGGGCTCGGGCAATACGACATCGGTGTTGCAGTCGGCGTCTTCAAAGCACACCTCCAGGTCTTCGACCGTCACCACCGGCGCTTCGTCGTCGATCACTTTGACGATCTGCGCGTGCTGAATGTAGCCGTCGGGCGTACCCGGCGTACCGCTGTCGTTCCATCCGTCGCGATAGGTTCGGCAATCGGCATCGCCGTCGCCGTCCCAGTCGACGGTCAGCTCGCATTCCGGAATTTCCACCCATACTTCCTCGCCGTACTGCCCGAAGATGCACCAGTTGATGACCGTCCAGGTGCGCACTACCTTAAAACAGGCGTCGGGCACCACATAGAAATAGGTATCCTCGTAGCTCACGGCAATGAGTTCGCACTCGTCGAAGAAGATCTGTGGTTCGCCAAACTCGGGTAGCTGGCCGTCTTCGCAGTTACCGGTCAGATCGGGCGGAAACTCGACCACCCAGTCGGACACCTGTTCCACGGTAATGACCTGCGTACAAACGATCGGAGCGTTCCCGCTGGGGTCGTCGGCCGTCCAGGTCCGGACGATCGTTCCCGAGGCGCAATTGTCGATGTCGACTGTCACTTCGTATTCGCTGTCGGTGGAGCAATTGTCGAGAAAACCCGACTCCCCGTATTGATCGAGCACGCTGTAATCGCCCTGCTCGAGCGCGAAGGCCAGTTCCGACAGGTATTCTTCGCAGCTGATGCTCAGATCGGGCGGACAAAACAGCAGCACCGGCGGCAGTTTGTCGTTGACCTCGACCTGTACTTCGCAATCGTTGTAGTTGCCTTCGCAATCGTAGGCGCGCAGGATCACCGACACGTAGCCATTGCCGACATCGCTGCAGCAGAAGGTCACGGTCGGACCGAAGTCGTCATAGTTTCCATCGCAATCGCCTTCGAGCCGGCGCACTTCGAAATGGCTCAGGCAGCAGTTGTCGTACACCCCGTCGGCAAATACTTCGGCCGGCACGATGGCCTCTCCGTTGTTCGTCAGGTCGACATCGGTGATCTCGTCGCAGACCATGGTCGGCGGCACGTCGTCTTCCACGTACACCGTGATCGTCAGTTGGGTCTGGTTTCCGCATTCGTCGGTAGCCACGTAGGTCAGTTGGTGCGGCCCCAGAGGTAAGCCCGGCGCCGGCAGGATCCCGCCGCTGGGAACGATCCCAAGCGGAGTGAACACCACGATGCTGCTGATCTCGTTGCACACCCCATCGCCGATGGCCTCCGGCAGTGGGCCGTAGGAGCCACAGGCGTCGTCAGGTCCGCTGCCGATGCCGTTGGCCGACAGGACCCACCAGTCGTTCTGCGGGTCGTAGCCGGCGGGACCGATCGTCAGCACCGGCGGTTCGTCGTTCACCTCGATGTTCTGCACGACGGTGAGCGACTGGAACGGACTGCCGTCAGGCGGACAAAAATCGTACAGCGTCCAGCTGCGCACGATCAGGAACATGCCCGGACAATCTTCAAATACCTCATCGACGTAGGTCACCTCGATGCCGCAGAAAATGTCGCCCGCCGGCAGCAGGTCGATCCCGGCGATCTGCGGCCAGCCCGTTACCGGGGGCTCCAGGCTGCCCGGTACGTTCAGGCAACTGTAACTGACGTCATCCGGAAAAGTTACCTGTTCCAGATCGCCTCGCAGGATCTCGATCATCTGGGTGCAGGTGGTGGCATTTCCCGACACGTCCGTCACGATCCAACTGCGGGTGATACGTGCCGACAAAAAGGGGTCTTCTTCGCAAAGGAACGACTCGAGTTGGTCGGTATAGGCAGCCTGCCAGGGCGAGCAGTCGATCACCAGCGGCTGGCCGGTCACCGATAGATCGTCGGGATCCTGATTGCACAGGATCTGGAGGTCGGCCGGGCATTCGATCACCGGCGGAATGTTGTCTTCTACGGCAATGAAGCCGTTGCAGGAATTCCCGGTTTCGGGATTGAGAACCGTGTAGGGAAAGGTATAACCGACGTGGGTACTGTCGATCAGATTGGGCGGCACGAACTGCGTCGTCGCGGGCGGATAGTGAAGGATGACGTCCAGCAGGTCGATGCAGGAGTATTCTCCTTCCAGCACCATGTCTTGCGTCACCAGGCTCACGCAATCGATGTCGAGGCCGATCGTGATCAGGGGGTTGCAGGCAAGTACATTGGAGGGGCCGCTCACTTCAATCCCGAGTTCGAGTTCCTGGATACATCCGGGGTCGAGCAGAGCATCCTGGGCCGTCGGTCCGGCCGGCAGACCGTCGACCACCAGGGCGCCGGTGGCTTGCCCCGCATCGAAAATGGCGGTCACTATATGGATCCCCACCCCCAATTGGGCAGGATCGAACAGATCGTTCGGCAAACCGTCGATCAGGATCGTCAGCGTTCCGGCAGCTCCGTTAACCTCTTCTGCCGTCAGCACGAAGGCCGGCTCGTTGGTGCAATAGGAGGCGTTCAGGCCGGGAAACGACAGGGTCGGATAAAAACAGAGGTTTTCGACCTCGACCATATCCCCCGACTCATTGGTCAGCGACACCGCATAACCCTGGCCTTCGACATGGAGGGCCTGCAAAGTGTAGAAGATCTGTTCGTCGGCCTCGTCCACGATATTGTCATTGTCGTTGTCGAGGCCGTCGAGATCACCGGGCGTGAGAGCCGCGCCGACGTTCCATGGAAGCGGCAGCGCCGGCGGTGGCAGGCTTCCCGGATCGAACAAGCCGCTTACGGAAGCGATCTCCCAACTTTGTCCGGCCGGTCCGACGAGCTGGATCAATTCGGCGAACTGCCCGTTATTCTGGTCGGTGGCATTGTTCAGGCATTCGCATTGACTGGATCCGGCCAGATCGTAGAACGGATCGCAATTGGCTGCTCCGGCTTCGACAGTGACGGTAGCTTCGCAGCTCGAGCTGTTTCCGGCGGCATCTGTCACGGTCAGGGTTACGGTATTCGGTCCGAGGTGAGTGCAATCGAAATCCATCTGGTCGATGGTCAGCATGACCGGACCACAAAGGTCCGAGCTGCCCCCATCGATATCTGCCGCCACGATCGAACCATTGCCGAAAAGATCGAGCGGCAGGATCAGATCGCTGCAAATGGGCATGGGCGCCTCGCCGTCCGATACCGTAATGTCGAAGCTGCACATGGCTGTATTGCCGGAGGCGTCGGTGATCAGAAAGACGTTCATCACGGTGCCGAGCGGGAAGTCCGAGCCACTCGGCAGACCCATCGTTTGCACAATGACCTCGCCCGGGCAATTGTCGCTGCCCGTCACCGAAAAATCGACCGCGGCCGTGCAGACGCCCAGGTCGTTGCCCACCAGGATGTCGGCCGGGCAAGCGATCTGGGGAACTTCGGCGTCGATCACGGTCACGGTGAACATACAACTCGTCGAATTCCCGTTGTTGTCGGTCGCCGTGTATTGGATCATGGAAATGCCTACCGGAAAGTCGGAGCCACTGCTCAAGCCCTGAGTTTGCAGGACGGCGATCGGCGGACAGGTGCCGTTGGCCATGGCGTCGGGGAAGGATACATTGGCGGTACAGAGCCCGGGGTCATTGTCGACCGTGATGTTTGCCGGGCAGTTCAATTCGACCGTGCAGACCCCTACCCCAACGGTCGTCGTAGCCGGCGGCGTCGTGTACATGCCCATGCTTGCCGTCACCAGGTTGTCGTAAGTACCCACCGGAGTACCCATGGGCACATCGACGATGTAGACCAGATCGATCGAACTCAGGGGGCCGATCTCATAGGAAAAGTACGGGAAAGCGGTCGGCACGCCTCCGACCCAGGCGATACTGCCGGTCGCTCCGGGTGCAGGCAGACTGGTGGAGTTGGCCGCTGTCACGTCGCTGATCGGGTCCAGCATATTGAATTCGAAGGATGCCGGCAGTTGATCGTCGATGCGATCGACGACGATCGTTTGGTCGGAGGTATTGCTCAGCGTGACGGTGTAGGTCACCTGCCCGGGCGGCAGGAGGATCAGGTTAGGGCTGACCGATTTGGTGATCATCAGCGCATCCGTGGAGGGAGGGATCGCGATGTCGGTCAGCTCGAAGTTGTCGGTGTACTTGAAATTGAGGTTGCCGCTGGTCTGTCCGGCATAGGGTTGGGCACTAGCACCCATTCCGACGCAGTTGGAGCGAAAGTAATAGCGCACGGAAACCATATGCCCCGATCCACCCATACTGCCGGAGGCCACAAAATAGAACTGGTCTTGCGTACCTACCGGGATCCCGACCCCACCCAGATCGGAGGAGAGAACCTCGCCGTTGACCAACTGATAGCAGGACGCATCGAAGTTGAGATTGCCTGCCGGCTGAAAAGTGAACTCATCGCCATTCTGCACGTTGCCGAACTCATAGTCGACGTCGAAGTAGAACACCTGTCCGACGAAAATACCCGGTCCGAGCGTCGAGCCGACCACCTGGCCGCCGGCACTCGCCGAGATCGAATTGCGGGTAAAGACGTCTTCCGGGTCGACGACTACCCCCGGATCGGCATCGCTGACCGTGAGCTCGAAAGTACCCGTTTCGTCCTTCATCAGATACGGATATTCGACATACCAATACAGCACGTCGCATTCGCCGGGCGCCAGCGTACCGAGGTACAGCGTAGGCGCCTGCCCCCCGGCCAGCGCAAAGCCCGGCACGGTACCGGTGATGTTGCTCATCGTCGCTTCCAGGTCGGTGAGGACGCCGCCGCTGGTGTTGCAGATCTCGAAACCGATGTAGGCCGCCTTTGGTCCGGCCATTTGCGGCGGGCTGTTGGAGTCGGAGATGAAGAATGGCGCCGTGGTCATGCTGATCGTCACGTCGGTGGGCCCGAGGGCCTGCAGGGGCGACCACCAGGCAAGGAGCGGAATAATGACGAGCAGCGCAAAGATCGTTTTCCAGGAGAACAGGCGAGCCGCGCCTTCCGGAGAAGGGGTCGGTCGCACAGCGTGGGTAATCACCGGCATGTGGCAGGATTTGTAGTTTTCTCAAAGTATACTCGAGCGAAAGTGCTTGGGGGTTTCCCAAGACACTTCGGTGTCGATATATTCCCCAACTGAGTTGCAAAATCCGTGCCGGAGTATGGGAAGCCCTCCTTTGGGGTCGCTTCGGACCAAGGATCAACCGGTCCACCGGAAATTTTTCGCCGGACCTGCCCGGTAGCTTGCAATAGCTGCGACGAGGTGTTATCTTTAGAAACCACAAACACCTGCTCGTTGAAAAAAAACTACGAATTCATCGATCTGGCCAAGGCGTTCGGCAGTCAGCCCAGGGTACAAATGGAGCCCGACTACGGGGCCATTCTGGCCGAGCACCCTCTTTGTCAGGGCCTTTGGGCGATAGGCCGGTATTTTGTACAGGTCGTGAACACCCATACCTGGCAGCCGGAAAAGGTGACGGGCGACAGCTTGGCGATCACCGGCTATACCCAGGAGGAGATCTTTGCCATGAACCGCGACTTCCCCATGAGCTTCACGATTCCCGAGCACCTCGGCTTCTGCCTGATGCTCGTCAAGCTGGCGATGGAATACCTGCTGGAGAAACCCCTAGGCGCCCGGAAGAAGATCTTCGCCGTCTACTACTACCGTGCCCGCAAAAAAAACGGCGAACTGGTCAGCATCCAGCAACAGAGCATTCCGATCCTGTTCGACGCGCAGGGGTTCCCCTATATATTCAGCAACATCTTCACCGACATCAGCCACCTGGGGCCGACCAACCTTCCGCAAGGGGTCCTGATCGACCGGCATACCGACGAGACCTTCTACGTCGAAGCAAGCCGGCAACAGCTGATTCTCAAGGATGCGCTTTTCTCCTCCCGCGAGAAAGAGATCGTCGCGCTGCTCGTCAGGGGTTACAGCAGTCGGCAGATCGCCGAACAATTGCAGATCAGTTACGAAACCGTGCGCACACACCGCAAGAACATCCTGCACAAGGCCGGGGTGAACAATACACAGCAGTTGATCCGATACGCACTCCTATACGGCAACCAATAAAACACTTTTCATGATCGCAATCCATCCCTACCGGTCGGCCGACCTCGACGAGGTGGTCCGCATCTTCTTCGAAACCGTGCGCCATGTGAATGGCAGAGACTACAATCCGCAGCAGATCGAAGCCTGGGCGCCGATGAACCCCGACTTTCCGCGCTGGTCGAAGCGCATGACGGACAATGTTTCCTTCGTCGCCCGGATGGACCAGGAAGCGGTGGGCTTCGCCGCCCTTCGCGCCGACGGCTACCTCGACGTGCTCTATGTCGACTGGAAGCACCAGGGAGAAGGGATCGCCACCCTGCTCCTGGCGCGCTGCGAAGAGGAAGCCAGAAAGCTGGGCCTGAAACGCCTCTACACCGACGCCAGCATCACCGCCCGCCCCTTCTGCGAGGCCCGCGGCTTCCGGATGATCGGCGAACAAACGGTCGAATTGCGCGGGGAGGAATTTCTGAACTACCGGATGGAGAAGGCGCTTTAACCCATCCCTTGTGCACCCTAATTTTCAACCTTCCAACCGCCAGCGCTTTAACACTTTCTTCTTTTTCCAGTGATCGAATTCGAGGAAATACACGATCCCTCCCGATAGCTGCAGGCGCTCCGGCTGTGCGGCAGGGAGTACTCCCGCCGGTTGGCGCTCTCCGGTGAAGGGGTCCAGGCGTTCCCAGCGAATGCCGTCGGGATGGTGGAAAGCCAGGTAGAAGGCGCCGGTCTGTTCATCGTGGTACAGCTCTTTGCGCCAGCGGCGCTCCTGTCCGTAGTCGATGGGGCGACGGTCTTCGAACTGTCCTTCCCAGTCGTATTGCTCCAGGTAGCCTTGCGGATGGTTGAATAACCAGAGGCGATCGCCGACAGACCAGAGGAAGACCGGCAGTTCGGGTTTGTAGAAAACGTTCACCAGGAAGTCGCGCTCGGCCTGCAGCCGGCGGATCCGGAAATTCTCGTCGGCCGAGATGTCGCCGATATTGCTGATCGTCGATCCGCGGTACATCAGCCCCATGTCGCCCGAAAAATTAGCCAGTTGATCCTCGCTGGCGACCACGCGAAAAACCCCGCTTTGCAGACTGGCCTTGTCGTGCCAGCGGTATTCGCGGACCAATCCGTTCACGAACTCAAACTCGTAGTAGGTGTACTCCTCGTTCGCGGCCACACAGGGCCGGACGAGCTTATCGAAAACCGTCTGATGGATTGTGTCGGCGATCGTTAGCAAATGTCCGTCGTGTTGTAAGCGGATGGCCTTTTCTTGGACCAGCAGAAATACGTTGCCCTGACAGCTCTTGTACAGCGATTTTTCGCCTTTGACGGTATGCCCTAAGGCGACGACCCCTTGCCTTCGCCCCCATTCGTCGATCAAGGTCAACTGATACCCCTTGAACACCCCGTAGTACTCCAGAACGACCATCCGCTCGCCGGTCAGCGCAAAATCGACGACCACGTACTCATCGCCGTCGGAAAGCGGCAAGGGTTGATTGTCGGGAGAAACGACCACCTGTTCCAACTCGGTCGCCTCCGGCCTCAGCACGATGAGTAAGGGATCGGCGGGCCGCTCGTTCAACTCGAGTTCGACCGGCCCATAACCGACATAGGAAATGGACAAACGTTGGGGCAAAACGGGAACGGACAGCGTGAATCGCCCTCCCCCGTCCGTGGTCGTTCCGCGCTCTGCGGGTCGGACCACTACCGTGGCGCCCGGTAAAGGCTGGCGCGTGATCGAGTCGAGCACGACTCCTTCGATGGGTATGGTCTGACCGTATATAGCAGGCCAGCCCACTACGAGCAGCCAGACCAAGGTCCAGAAGTTCCGTTTCATAGCTCTATATTTTAACAAATCCAGTATCCAGCCCCTCCTCAATCCGACAAATTATACACAAAGCCCGACAACTGGAAGTCGCGGCGCAGCTGCGACAACTGGCGTTCGGCGCTTGGGCGGTCGTTATAGATCCCGACCAACACGCGATACAGCGTCGCGCCCTGGGGGCCCTTCGATTCGCGCAGATAAAGGTCGCCAAGCCCTTGTTCCTGGTACAGAGCGATCTTGCGCACGGCGTTGTCGTAGCTGGTGTACGAAGCGATCTGCACGCTGTAGCCGACGACGCCCGAAGGCATCCGGCGAACATCGGTCTGAAGCGCCGGCTCGGCCGGACGGTCCGGGTAAGTCGGCGGAGGGGTATTCCGGATCACCGGCATGCCCGGAATATTGGGCACGATGACCGGCGCATCGTACTCTTCCGGTACGGCCTTGCGCGTCTGCGCCGGTTGGGCCGGTTGGGCCTGTTTGGCGACCGGGGCCGACATCGCTTCCGGGCGATAAGACGAGGGTGGGTTGGTCGTCGAGTAGCCCACGGGCTCGACCTTCACCTGCGCCATCCCGTCGTGGACCAGGTCGATGGTTTGAGCGGCAGCCCAGGAAAGATCGACCACCCTGCCGGGCGTGTAGGGGCCGCGGTCGTTGACGCGCACGGTCACGGAGCGATTGTTGTCGAGGCGCGTCACCCGCAACAAGGTGCCAAGGGAATAAGTCTTGTGTGCACAGGTCAGTTCGTACTTGTCGTAGTACTCGCCCAGCGCTGTTTCGCGGCCGTGCAGGTAGTCGGCGTAGTACACTGCCAGCCCATATTCGGCCTGTTGGGCCAGGGCAGAGGAAAAAAACCAGCAGCATACCGACGACAGGAGCAATGGTTTGATCAGATCGTTCATTTGGGAGCGAATTTATTACGCATTAAATTTACCACTTTTACCGCAATATTGCTGAATCTCCGGCAGCTTGCATTTTATTCCTAACTTTAAGGGCACGGAATCTCATTGTTGGTTGTCCTATTCTATTGAACATGCTCGCCACGAAAGACGAACTAAAAAACTGGGTCGCAAACGACCAGATCAAGAAGGTTATCGATGAACTCCGCCGTTGGGCGCCCACGCTGGGCGATACCGATTGGGAAAACAGCCTGCTCCTGCAGGCCGCCCGCTTCTCCGATCTGCTGAAGGACGAACGCAACGGCACCGACTCGGCCGAGAACCTCGGCGTACGTAAAGCCGCGATCACCAATGCCCTGCTGAGCCTGATCGGCGAATTGCCGGCGCCCGAACCAGCCACCGACACGCCGGCCGTCGATCCGGCGCCCCTGCCGGAAAGCAACGAGTTGCATGCGGGCAAGTACTTGTGGGTGAGCGGCATTGCCCTGGTGATCGCCGTGGGGCTGTTCTTTCTCCTGTCGAACCGGCAAGATCGCCTGGGAGACGGCATGGGTAAAATGGGATTTTTCATCCTGCTCTTCCCGCTGGCCTTTTCGGCCGCCGCCTTCCTGTTCGGGGCCATGCGAAGCTACGCCGCCTATTCGGGGAAGGTCTGGCAAGGACAGGTAGAACTGGGCGGCCCCATCGTGCTGTTCGCCGGCGTGATCGGACTGGGGATCTGGATGAACCGTCCCGACCAATCCTCCTTTTCCATTCCGGTCACCGTGCACGGACAGGAAGGGCCATTTCACAATGTACTGAACGGCGAAGACGGCCGCGTGCTACTCGACGTCGACGGCTATCGCACCGACGCGCAGGTCGACAGCGAAGGGAAAGCCACGCTGGGCGGGCTACCCGGCAACGTCAAAGGTACCAAGGCCTTGCTGGGCTTCGAATCCCGGCAATGGAAGCTCAAGGATCCGCAGAAGATGTACCCGCTCAACGGAAAGCCGATCTTCCTGGAAGTGGTCTCCAAATGCCGGGCCTGCCGCATCTTCGGCACGGTGCGCGACCAGAAAGGATTATTGAGCGGAATGAGCGTTACCCTCGACAACGGAGAAGGCGCCACCACCGACGAGAACGGCCGCTTCGAGATCGTTCTTCCGCCCGAAAAGGAAAAAGAGTCATACAACCTGTCCGTCGTGGCCAACGGTCAGCTGCTCAAAGATCTGTACATTACCCCCAGCCCCGACGTGCCGATCGAGCTGGTCATCGAAGATACGCTCCCTCTCTTCTGCCTGCGCTGCAAAACCGAGCGCCCCAAGGGCGATCCCGTGCAACGGGAGGAATGCTCCCCCAACAAGAAGTATTTGGAAGGCTGGCTGAAAGGTTATCGCCGCGCACTCGGCGAGAAA
>JAGQXA010000297.1 GCA_020436865.1 Saprospiraceae bacterium
ACGATGCCGCGGCCATCGACCGGCTGGTCGAAAGTCTTCGCTCCGGACAGAATATCCCGATCCCGCTGCCCGATGCGATCGAGTTGCTCGATGTCGACGGTTCGACCAAGCACATCGGCACCTTGCGCCCGTATCTCGAAAACCCCGACCCGGCCGTTCAGGAACAGGTGGCCCGCGCCCTGGCGGTAGATCCGCAGAGCAGGCAGGTCATCGTCGGGCTGGCCAACAACATCGAAACTCCGGTGGCCGTGCGGGTCAATGCCTTGAGGGCTTTATCGCGCGAAGACGAGGAGTTTATGAGCTACGCCACCCGATTGGTGAGCAACCGCAAGGAAAAACCCAATGTGCGCTACGAAGCGATGCGATCGGGGATGGGCCGCCTGAACTACCAGGGAGAAACGGCCTCCATCCAGGTGAACTTTGCCCTGGCTGTCGAGCAGTTGTCCGGCGAGCAGGGGGTCGTCACGACCGACAAGCGGGATGTCGGCGCCGAAGCCAAAGAACTCCTGGCTTTCTTGCGGAGGAATTTCCCGGCCGTGCGCAGATATTTCCTGCAAAGAGGTTGAGATGATGGCTGGTTCGAAGAAATGGCGAATCCTGCTGGGGTTCCTGGGTTTTCTGCTGCTGATCCTGGCCACCTTGCCCAGGGGCGACGTTCAGCCGGAAGCGCCGGTGGCCGTGCTCACGGGCCAAGCGGAGCAAAGGCCGGCCCCGGCCGGCTTGCCCTGCCTGGACCAGTTTTCCCGGTTGACCGCCAGTGAACAAGGGTGCTGCCTGGAGGAGGCAGGGGAGTGGCCCGAAAAGCTGAGCGTCGATCCCGATTCGCCGCTGGTTCGCCTGTTACTATCAGCCGACGGGCAAACCGATCACCGGATCCTGGCCGCCGTGCTGGACCTGATCCGGGCCAAAGGCTATCAGGCAGAGGGATTGGCCGAGGTGCTGAGCAGCCTGCTTTCCCATCAGGCGGCGATCTATCAGGAGCGCGATAAATGGCAGGTCTTGCGATTGCGGGCCTACCTCTTTGCCACCTTGAGCGATATCGGCTTTCCCGATTCTGCCTTGCCGATGCTGGTCGATGCCCTGGCCTATGTCGACGAGCGAATGAGTGCGGTGGAGTTCGGTGCAGCGGTACACGCCGTGGGCGGCCTGGGAGAAAGGGGCCGGCCCTTCATTCCCTTTTTGCTTCGCACCGTCACCGAACGATTTGCGGAAGAAGAGTTCTCCTTGGAACGCTATGAGGCCGCTTACCCGCCAGAGGAGGCCACGACGGTCCAGTTGGAAGTGGCGAAAGCCTTGGCTGCTGTTTGCACGCCGGCAGATGAGGAGGCCCTGACCACCTTGCGGTCGGTAGCGTCCGGTTCCGGAACTGACGCTCCCTGGGATCCGAGGTTTGTGGCGGCCGCCGCCGAGGCGGTGCGGCGCATTGAAGCCAAGCCCGACGCTGGAGGGTTCTTTCAAAGGGCCAAACGCCTCGTGTCATCCACAGAGCCGGCGGAGGATCTGTATCGGTCGAGCCTGTTCGAGCCGGAGAGACGCTTTCGTTTGTTGAGTCTCGAGCAGGCCCGGGTGGTCGATCACCAGGGACAAACGTATCCGTTGAGCGAGCTGATCGACCGGCCGGTGCTGATCACTTTTTTTTATACTCGTTGCCAGAACGCACAAAAGTGTTCGGCTACGATCGCCCGCCTGGCCCTGCTGCAGCGGGAACTGATCCGCGAAGGAATGTCGACTAAGGTGCGCCTGCTGGCTATCACCTTTGAACCGGAATTCGATACGCCTCGTCGCCTGCGGCGGTATGCGGTCGATCGTGGCCTGTCGCTAGGACAGAACGCGTTGGCGATCAGACTGGAACCGGGAGCCCACGAGGCTTTACTGAAAGACCTGGATACCCCGGTATGCTATAATGCCGGCTGGGTGAACAGCCACGGCGTCGAGGCGGTCCTCGTCGATGCCAAGGGGCGCCTCGCGCGGAAGTATTGGTCGTGGGGCTGGGAAAGCCAGGTCGTTCTGGATGACCTTCGGCGCCTGCTGGCAAGCGAATAGCTATTCCCTCAACCTATCCTATACAGCGATCCTGTACCTTGTTGTTCGCTTCATCCGACTCACTCACGGCCTGTTGGGAATCTACCTGGATCCGAAATTCGCAATCGGAGTCGAAGCATCCGCCAGGAATGGGAAAAGAGATCGTCGCCGATTGGCCGGGCGCAAGCGGTGGAGTCGGTCTCGAAACCTGGCCGTAGCGGCCGAAATCTACCGTCGTGGTGCAGGGTCCGGCTATGCCGGCGCCCTCGTTGCGTACGGTGACGATCAGGTCGACGTCCTTGCGCACGCAGTAGCTACCCGTTTTGGGATCGGGCACTGCCGTCAGATCGGGCAACAGACCTCCCAAACGCAGCGAAGGATCTCCGAACAATAACATTTTGTGGATGTGGTGGTAGCGCGCGGCCGTGTACCAACTGTTGCGATCGGCAGGGAACTGAAAATGATCGATGACCGATTGTACGAACTCGCGGATCGCGGCATTCCAGGCATCTCCGAGAATGACATTTCCGGAAGCATAGGCTTCGAAGAAGTACCGGGCCAGCGTATGGCTATCGCCCTGCGTGCCGGTGTAGGCGCCGATGAAGGCGATCGCTCCAGCGGTATTTTTCACCAGGAAGTGTTCGGCCAGGGCATCCACGTCGTACTGGGTCGGCATCATCTCCAAAGGCTCCGGTCCCCAGCGGTATTTGGCAAAGGCATCCGGACTAGGCGGGACGACGGGAAAGGCGGTCGCCCGGTACTCATAGCCTTCCTTCGCCAGATACGGGCCCTTCCCGAAATGGAACATGCCGGTTTCGCAGGCGGCCGAGAAGATCACCGGCAAGCGGTCGGCATTGGCCAGTCCCGGGATGTTATAGTAGTTGTACCATCCGCCCCACACCCCGCCATTCTTGGCGGGCGGCTCGACCCCGCCGCCGTGGCCGACATAGCTCACGAAACCTACTCCGGCATTCAGGACCTTATTGATCGTATCGATGCGCTGGTTGGGGGTCGTGGACGGCCAGATCTGATTGTGGTAGAGTTTGGTCAGCTGAAAGGATTGGCCTTGCAGGATCGTCCCGATGGCATCGTTGGTGTTGTTGGAATAGGGATAATCGCCGGTCAGCAACAGCGCATGCTTAAACCAACCGGGATCGGCCGATGTCTCGTACTGGATGATCTTCTCGACGTACGCGTTCAATTCCTGCTCGGTGGAGGCCGGTACCCGTCCGATCGCCACCTCGGGGATGAGATGCAAACGATCCTGATTCAGGTCGAAGGCGCCTGCCGGAAAGTTGCCCTGCATTTCACCGTACAGCCCGTCGTCGTCGAAATCCCAATCGTCGGGATTGCCGTTGGCGTCGAACAGATCGGCATAATAGAGGTCGGAAGGGGCGAAGTTGTGTCCCCAGTGCCCCAAGTCGTAGGTTCTCGTATAGCGGATCGGAAAGCGGTCGGAATCGCCTACCAGCATGACGTACTTGATCTGCCAGTGTTTCCTGGCCCAAACGAGGTAATTCTTGATCGTCTCGGCATGGTCGCGGCCACGCATCTCGGGGATCTCGTAGATCTCCTCCAACGTCTTCAGGATCGTCGGCATGCCGGTCGAGTTCTTGTGGTAGACGAGCTTTTCCAGGATCTTTCCGAAACCCAACAGGCCGTTCTGGTCGCGTTTGCTGTGGGTGAGAATGAGCAGATCGTATCGATCGCGCGGCGCCGGCGGAGGCGGATTCCATTGCGGGGAGTCGTCTACCACAACCGGCGGCAGCTTGGACCATTCGATCGATAGACCGGGTTCTTCACTTGCCGGCGGGAAGATGTAGAAGGAAGTCGAACTCTCGCCGGTATTTCCGGCCAGGTCGGTCGCGAAGACGTTGAGGGTATTCCATCCGCTAAAGACCGGAACGGTGAAGCGGAACTCGGAAACCGGCGGATCGAAGACGCAACGGCCTGCATCGTCCCCGCAAATCGGGAAATAGGTGGCGGCCGACTCGCCGGTTACTTCGATGATGACCGAACGCAGCCTGGAGTCGTCGCGAATGAGCAACTCCACTTCGATCTGGAGTTCCAGGGTGGTGAAACGTTCGCCTCCTTGCGGAGAGTTGATCTCGATGACCGGCAGGGACCGATCGGAGATGGGTTGGGCCGAAGCGCAACCAGTGATCAGCAGCCAGGCGCCCGCGGTGAGAAAGCACGCGAAGAAGGCCTGCAAACACTTCAATGTTGTCATGGCTTTGGGTTTGGTTCAGGAAGGATCGAAGGGAGAGATTGGACGTGCTCAGTTCTCGTCGGACCCGATCATCGGCAGGATATCCAAGTTCACCGAAATGAGCCGCAAACGCAATGACGATCGTCACTGTCTATGGGGCCAAAGATCCCAATAACCCAATAACCCAATAACCCAATTAACCAATTAACCAATTAACCAAAAAAACCCACCGGCATTCCCACCGGCAGGTCTTTCCAAAAGAGGTGTTCTCAGCGGGCCTTACCCGGCTACCGGCGGCAGCGGGTTCGGCACCACGTTCTTCACCGGCGGCAGCGACTGCAGGTAGGCGAACACGGCCGCCAGGTCTTCATCGGTGAGGTGGCGATAGTTGAACCAGGGCATGGGGGGGAGGAGCGGCCGGGCGCCGTCCAATCCCTTCGACTTGCCTTCGCGGATGGCCTTGGTGAACTGCTCGAGCGTCCAGTTGCCGATACCGGTATCGTCGGGGGTGAGATTGGCGGCAAAGGAGATGCCCCAGGGGCCGACGGTGGCGGTCAGGCTGCTGTTGAAGAGCGCCCATTGGCCCGGCGCGACCATGCCGGGATCGGTGATCTCGGGAAGTTGTTCGTCGGAGCGGTGTCCGGAAAGGCGGCGCGACATATCGGGCGCCGGCCCCTGCTCGGTCATCACCTTCGGGCTGTGGCAGTCGTCGCAGCCCATGACCGTAACCAGGTATTCCCCACGCGC
Organism: Saprospiraceae bacterium; assembly: GCA_020436865.1. Lineage (GTDB taxonomy): Bacteria > Bacteroidota > Bacteroidia > Chitinophagales > Saprospiraceae > JAGQXA01. Next base: position 4,979 of record JAGQXA010000297.1, read on the forward strand.
TACTTGCTTGGCTTC
>JAGQXA010001012.1 GCA_020436865.1 Saprospiraceae bacterium
TCTTCCTCCAGGCCGACCTTCCGCAGGAACTCGAGGGGTTCGGCGGACTTTTTTCGATAGAAAGCAGCGAAAAAGCGCAGGTTCTCTTCGGCGGTGAGTTTGAGGTAGTGGTTGGGCAATTCAAAGCTGACCCCGATCTGTTCGTAGAAATCGCGGCCCCAGTTTCCCAGGGTCTTTCCGGCAAAGGTCACTTCGCCGCGGTATCCCTGCAGCAGCTTATAGAGGATCTTCTGCGTGGTGCTCTTGCCCGCGCCGCTCGGCCCGAGGAAGCCGAAGATCTCGCCTTCGGCGATGGAGAAGCTCAGCTCGTGCAGGGCGTCGTTCGAACTGCGCGGGTAGCGGTAGGAGAGCTGTTCAACGGTTAGTAGCATATCGTATGCCCGAGCCATCCGGGGCGGTTAGTAGTGCAAAAGGCTCCGAAGCCGGCCCAACTCCCGCTCTTCCCGCGACAGGAAGTCGGGGGGAGGACCGCTTGCTTTGATCCGTTCGAAAAGCTCGTCCTCGTCGGTCATGGTCCGCACGCGGCCGCTCGCCAGATCCGCCAATACGATCACCGAAGGGTCGCGGCCGGGGTAGCGACGCAACTCCAGGAGCAGACTTTGTCCGCCGCCGCCCCAATGATACCGGTAGAGGCTCCAGCCCGAGCCGACCAGATCGAATACCGTTTCGTCTTTCGAAAGGTCCTGCAGGTAGGGCTCCTCGATCCAGTGCGACATGCGCACTTCATAGTTGCTCGTCTGCAGCAGGAAGCGGCCGTCGGGAGAGGGATACTCGTTGTGCATGCTCAGTTCTTTTTCGTCAACACGACGATCCCGAAGTTCGACAGTTCGAGCGGTAGCTCGGGGGTGGAATAGACGGTTCCGCTCAATCGATCGACCAATTCGGTCGCTTCCGGAAAATAGGCGGCGGTGTTCAGCGTCATCCGAAGCGGTACGGGGGCGTTGTTCGCTACCACGATCGCACTTTCGGTTTCGGTAGATCGCCGGAAAACGAGCAGCGGCCCTTCGGCCTGGAGAAATTCGATCTGCCCGTGCAATAAGGCGGCTGACCCTCGACGGATCTCGATCAGGCTTTGATACCAGTCGAACAGCTTGGGGTCGAAGCCGACCGGGTCGGGCTCGCGCAGCCGGCCGAACTGATCGTGGGCCTCGGGGGGGAAGTTCATTTCCGGCCAGGTCATCGGCTTGCGGCAGTCGGGATCGTCGCCGCCCCACATGCCGGCTTCTTCGCCGTAGTAGACCATCGGCGCCCCGGGCAGGGTCATTTGCAATCCGGCGGCCAGGCGCACCTTCTGCCACTCTTCGGCATTGGGCGCGCGGAGTTGGTAGTCGGGATTGCCGTACGGATCGGCGGCGTGGTCGATCCAGCGGTCGGGATTGACCACCTGCGAGGAGAAGCGGTCGACGTCGTGGCTGCACAGCAGGTTCTGGCAGGTGAGCACCCGCTCCCAGGGATACTCGCGGTACTGATTCTGCAGGCTATCGGCGAAGCCGCGGGCGTCGATCTGCTTTTCGCGGTTGCCGATAAACTGGTACATGGCCCGGGCCAGGCGGTAGTTCATCACCGCGTCGAAGGCGATGTCGAAACGGTCGGCGGCGTTGTGCATGACGTTGTGGCCGTAGTCCTCCCACCAGTACTCGCCGGTGATGTAGCCATCGGGATTGATCTCTTTGACCCATTGCCGGAATTCTTTCCAGAAATCCACATCCACCATCTCCGACACATCGAGCCGCCAGCCGTCGATCCCGTCGGAAGGATCGCCGTCGCCGTTAGGGTCCATCCAGCGTTGCACGATGGCGTGTACGTGCTCGCGCGGCCCCGTTACCAGTCCGTTCTCGTCTTCGCGGATCTCGGGCAGGGTCTCCACGCCGACCCAGCCTTCGTAGCGGAATTCGTTCTCCGCGGTGGCCGGATCGTCGAACCGGTGCACGATGTACCAGTCCTTGTAAGCCGAAGCTTCCTGCTTTTCCTGCAGGTCGCGGAACGCCCAAAAGGTGTTCCCCGTATGGTTGAACACCCCGTCGATGATGATCCGCATGCCGCGCTGATGGCATTGGGCGATGAGCTCGAGGAAGAGCGAGTCGGCGGCGGTCCACTGCCAGGTCGCCGGGTCGCCGGGATCTTCCTGCGCCCAGATGGCGCGATCGCCGGCCGGGTCGGGGCCGAAGTTGTTGTCGACGTGGTGGTACATCGTCGCGTCGTACTTGTGCAGGCTGGGCGACTCGAAGATCGGGTTGAGATAAAGCGCGTTGACGCCCAGATCCTGCAGATAGTCGAGCCGGTCGATCACGCCTTGCAGGTCGCCTCCGTAGCGGCGCAGTCCGGCCCAGGTCTTTACCATGGGATCGTCGGGTTTGGCCCAGTCGAAAATGGCCGGCCAGTCGACTCCCGATTCCCAGGGCTGTAACTCATACCAATCTGATTTCCAAGGATGTACCTGCCA
>JAGQXA010001013.1 GCA_020436865.1 Saprospiraceae bacterium
CCCTGCAGGAAGAAGAAGACCAACGCAATTAGATTGACGCCTTCCAGCACGGCCATTTGTATGACCACAGTGGCCCGGTAATGCTCGATCTTCCGTTGCAATCCCAGCAATAAAGCGCCCTCTGCCCGCCGCCGCAGATAGATCATCCGCGAAAGCACATAAGCTCCGGGCAATAGGGCCATGACCACCAGCACGAAAGTATTGCTCAACTCCCAGTTCATCGCGGAGGCATCGCTTCGGTTCTCACCGTTTCCGGCCAAAAAATAGAGGATGACGCAGAGCAGGATCTGTCCGGCCAGCAAGGCCATGAACAGGATATCCAACTGTTTGAAGGAACCTTTCGATCCGGCGTCAGGAGATAGCATGGGAAAGGGGGTATAGTAGAAAGAGCGGTTGGCTTTTTTCAGACGAAGGCCAACCGCTCTTTGAGAATGAAATCGAAGATCAATGGATGTCGTGCATCCACTTCTTGAGAATGGGCACGAGGGCCAGCAGGGCTACCGTTGCAGCCAGCACCACATACACGCCCCAGATCAGGTACACGTCGGTAAAGGCGGCCAGCGATGTCTGCGGATGGGTCACATCTTCCGGCACGGCGGCCAGTTTACCCAGCTCGCCCGCGATCTTGTGGGCGAAAGCGATCGACAGGAACCAGGTACCCATCACGAAGCCGACGATCTTACCCGGCGACAACTTCGTCACCAGCGACAGGCCGACCGGCGACAGGCTCAACTCACCCGTGGTATGGAAGAGGTACATCAGCAGGAGGAAGATGATCGGCAGCACGGCATTGCCGGCGAAAAACTTGGCGCCGATCACGATCACGCCGTAGCCCAAAGCCATCTGCGCCAGACCCCATACGAACTTCATCGGGGTGCGCGGCTCTTTGCCGACCTTGCGGAGCTTCATCCAGATCCAGGAGAAGACCGGCGCGAGCAGCATGATGTACAAGGGGTTCACGGCCTGAAACTGCGAGGTCTCGAAGCCCATGCGGTTGACGTGCCGGTCGGTGAACAAGGTCAATGAGCCGCCGGCCTGCTCGAACAGGGCCCAGAAGATCATGTGGAAGAAGAAGAGCACGATGACCACCAGCAGCCGTTGTCCTTCGACCTTGTCTTCGTTCCGGACCGAATCGACCACCAGATAGCCGATGATACCGATCCCGGCGATGAACAGGATCAGGTTCATCACCTCCTCGGCATTGATCAACAGGGCAAACAGGGGGATGACGACTATACAGCCGAGAACCGTCAGCCACTGCCGGTTGAGGCCGAGGAACACGGGCTTGTTCAGATACTCCGGATCCGGCGGATTGCCCTTGTCTTCGTAGTCCTTCATGTTGTAGTAGAACTGAACCAGACCGACGAGGATACCGATACCGGCGGCGAGAAAGCCGTATGACCAGTCGTATTTCTCTCCGAGATAACCACAGGTCAGCGGCGCCAGAAAGGCGCCGATGTTGATCCCCATGTAGAAGATGGTGAAGGCGCCGTCCTTTTTCGGATCGTCCTGCGAATAGAACGTACCCAGGAAGCTGGAAATGTTCGGCTTGAACAAGCCGTTACCGACCGTGATCAGCGCCAGGCCAATGAAGAACAGCGTTTGATCGCCGACGGTCCCGGCCAGAGTGAATTGTCCGAGGGCCATGAACAGGCCACCGATGATGATCGCCTTTCGGAAACCCAACAGGCGGTCGGCCAGCAAGCCCCCGATCACCGGTGCGGCGTACAATAGGGCGTTAAAGGCGCCATAGATGCCGTAGGCCCGGGCGTCGGCCTGGCCCTGCTCCATCTGTTCGAAGAGCACCTTGGTCATATACAGCACCAGCAAGGCGCGCATGCCGTAGAAGGAAAAGCGCTCCCAAAGTTCGGTGAAGAACAAGGCGAAAAGTGCTTTGGGATGGATCTTGCGCTGGGAAATGATGATGATAGGTACCCAGACCAATACAAAGATCCATCCGCCGATAAGTAATCCTAATGCGGAATCCATAATGAGCGATGTTTAGATGTTCGTTGGAATAATTTGGTATTGTTCGTCAATAGTTTCTCCGTATTCGATCGATGGCTGTCTGCAAAACAGCACTAAAAATAGATTTTTTTGCCCGAACGGGTAGAAAAACCCCAGATTATTTTGCCACCCCCCGACTTTGCCAAAAATCCAGCGGATCAGGTCATTTCCCAGCGTTTCGAACCGTATAATCGTTCGATCTTCCGCAGGTCGGCCAGGCAGTTCCGCAGGCTGTTCTTCAGGCCCGGCAAACTGATCGGCGTCTCTTTCGGATCCATTTGTTCGTAGTGCTCCAGGGTGCGCTCCAGATCGCGGATCAGCCGAGGCGGATCGGCGTATTCTATGTGCCGGCGCAAGAGGCGCAAACGGCGCTGCTTGCCCTGGTGCTCGACCATCTGGTTGCGCAGTTGCAGGGATAGTCCTCCCAGGGTGCTGCGCAATGCCTTCTTTCGATCCATCTCCTCCGCGAAGGCCTGATCGCTGCGCAGATTGAGGTCGCTCTTGATCTTCTCCTTTGCGATCGTGCGGAAAGTGCGCTGCAGATTGTGGTCGGTGATCTCTTCTACCCAGCCCTTTTCCTCCGGATCGAGATAGCGCCGGTTGGCCAGCGTAAGTAGTTCGACAAAGCGCGAAACGGTCAGGATGATGGTGCGGTTGCGAAAGCGCTGATCGAGCGTCAGCCCCACTGCCAGTTGCTCGAAATGGTCTTCGTCGACCAGGCCCTTGAAGCGCAACTTGACCTTCTCCGGGCCGGGCAGGCTGATCCGCTCGGTCACCCAGGTCTCCGTCAGCGGAAACAACAGGAAGAGCAGGGCCAGCTTGATGTACAGTTCGGCTTCGCTCAAGCCGGTTTGCAGCGCCTCGGAATGGAAAGTCCGGCCATTCTCCGTGACCACCAGTTGCCGTCCGATCAGCTCGCCGAGCCCGTCGAACAGATGCGGGAAGAACGGCCACACGAAGAAGAGCTGGTAGGCCAGCAAACTCAGGATGACCAGCTTGGAGGCCAGCGCGAGCGTTCGCCGCCCCCGCACCCAAAAGGTGTTCGACAAACCCCTCCACAACATGATGGAGGTGAACAAGGTGAGTAGGAAGTCGGGTATGGCTTTGTAGTTGAAGGGCGCATGGCCCATCAGGATCAGGATCAGAAAGACCGTCAGACACAAGCCTCCGGCAAACAGTTGCCAGGGCCTTCCGGTCGCATAGATCACCCGGTGGGTGAACGGCAGGCGGATCGACTTGGGGGCGTAGTCCAGATAGCCGTAGGCCAGCAAGAAGAAAAGGTTGTTCAGCGTACTGAGGAAGATCGTCCGCCCCAGGTTCTCGCCGCTGCCCTTGTACAAGGACAAAACGGCCCAGCACACGAACCCCAGGGCAAAAAAGGCGATGCCGAAGTCGCGCTCCAACTGGTAGCGCCTTTGCGCCGACCAGTACTGCATCAGCAGTACCGCCGTCGCCAAGAGCATGAGCATGCTGACCACCCGCGGTTCCATAGGCCGGACGATTTTCCGGCAAGTTCGCGAAATCCGGTCAAATAATGCCGGAATTCAGGGGGCTGTCGGGGAAACAGGGGGGGTGAGAAGTTTATTTGGGGATTGGTTTATTGGTCTATTGGGGGTTCAATCTCTTATCTTTCTACTCCCTCTCCAGCCCTGCCACGCCTCCCTCCAGGTCGTACAGTTCCGCTTCCGGGAAGCGCATTTGCAGGCGTTGCATAACGATCTGGCTGCGGATGCCGTGTTCGCAGTAGAAAACGATCGGGCGGGAAAGGTCGATTCGGCCGGCGCGCTGGTTGAATTCCGACAAGGGCATTAGTTCGCCACCGATGTTGAAGTGATAGTGTTCGTCCTTCTCGCGCACGTCGATCAGGTGGAAGCTGCGGCCTTCGGCCTTCCATCGCAGCAAGTCGTCAAAGGTCAGTCGGTTCATAAGCGATTCGTAAACGGCCAGGCCGCGTGCTCAAAAATCTCCCCAGAGGGAATCCGGGCCGGCCGCCGGTTCTTCCTGCCGGACCACCAGGGTCCAACCCGCATTGGTGACCATGAACTCGATCAGGTCAAAGAGCTCGTTCCCTTGCTCCTGTGCGGCCTTGAGGAGGTCGCTCTGCCGGGCCGCTTCGCGGATCTTCTCCTCGGCGCCCTTGCCGATCTTGACGTAGTCCTCTCCCGTCAGCGGCCGGAAAATGCTCTCAGTCTTATCGAAATAATCGATCTCGTGATCGACGGAAAGGATGTCTGGCTGTGGCAGATTACTAATGGTGATGGTCTTCTCTTCCGGCAGGGCCTCCACCTGGATACGACCCAGGTCGTAGCCGACCAGCACCTTGGCCCGCACGCGCAGCCGGGCCGATTTTCGCGGCCACAGGGCATCCCAATTGATAAAGGGCCCGATGAACACCGGCCCCGCCGGCGGATCGCCGTAATCGTAGTGCTCGACGAAGTGCCCTTCGACCGTCACCAGCTTGCAGACCTTATTGATCTTTTCGACCAGGATCTGCGACTGCTCCACGGGGTCCTTCTGCTTTTCCTTCCAGAAGGAATTCGCGGTCCAGATCCCTCCGAAGAATACGGCGAGCAGTAAAACTGCGCCGAGTACGGCATATATGATCCATTTTTTCATGGTGATAGAACGGGCGATTTTGAGGTGTCGAAAACGAAGAGGAAGGTACGAAAAAATAGCTTCTCGCCGTCAATCCAAAGCCGAACTCAACGGATGCCTCAACCCCTTGTACTCCTTAAGCACGGCCTTGATCGAGCCCACCGACACGGGCGACTCGATCAGCAGCGGAATGCGGTTGGCGTCGTCGCTGACCCAGACGTTCATTTCGGTGCCTTCGTTGAAGTACTCGCCGGTGATGACCTCCGGGCTGAACAGGATGGTGTTGAAGCGCCCCAATCCCTTGATGCGTTTGTTGACCTCTTTGCCCTTGTAGGCTACTTGCAGGGGCCATACCTCCTTGTCCATGAAGATCTTGATCGGCACCGTGGCGCCGGCCGGGAGGTGGTTGTATTCGATGTTGCGGGCGTAGTAGAGGATCGAGAGGATATCGTGCATGCACTCCTGGACCTCGAAGTGGTTCTGCTCTTTGATGCGGTCGACAGCGCGGCCGCGGATCCCGTAGGCCGTGTGCTTGCCCTGATCGAAGGTCACCTTGTCGTAGAGCGTGTACTTGCCTTCCTGCACGTCGCGGATCGATAGGGTGGGCAGCAAAGTGCCTTTGTCGATGTAGGTGTCGTAGTAATCGCGGACCTTGAAGAACCAGTCGTACGAACCGTAGGTTTTCCCGTAGGCCGACAAGTGATAACTACTGCCTTCGTCGCGCACGGCGAATTCGACCTCCCCGGCGGGGATCCAAATGAAGTTGAGATTGTAATAGACCTTATAGACGATCGACTCGCCCGCCGTGAACGAGCGGTTCTGGATCGAGCAGCTGTCGTGCGACAACTCCTGTTCGCCTCCGCTAAAGCTCAGCAAGAACAAAACCAATGGAAGCCACACGAGAAGATCAAGACGATTGCGCGCCGTTTTCATAGCCGAGAGATTTGATGACATTGGTTTGGACAATGATCGCCATCCCAAGTAACGCGGGTACCGCCAGGTTTATTACAAACAGCCCGAAGGGTACCGCCAGCAGACTCAACTCGCTGCCGGAGAATGGCG
>JAGQXA010001014.1 GCA_020436865.1 Saprospiraceae bacterium
CGGATTGTCGCCATCGAGGATCACCAGCCAGTCAAAGGAAGCGAACACGCCGAAGGAAGTAAAATTGGCGGTCACCGCGCTACCGTCGGGCGAGCATAGCGTGGTCGTCGTGACGCAGTCGCAGTTCGGATAATTACCCGGAGCGCCTTCTACGGTCGGGTTTCCGCCCAGGCCGCCGATATCGGTAAATATCGCCCCGGAGCCCGCCTGAAAGCACTCGACCGCACCGGTGGTGGGCACGATCTGAGCGACACTCCAGACTGGCAGGAGCAACAATAAAAAAAGCCGGGCCATGGGCCTGACCGAAAAATGGCAAAGGGTGGTAAACATTTCCTTCATAAGAATGATCTTTGTGAATGTTCCGGCGGCCAGGCCCCGGGCCTCGACAGCAACCAGATTTTTTTTCGGTGATCGAATACAGGCAGCGGCATCCGGCCTTATTGACGCCGGATGCGGCCGATGGGAGGGATGATTCCCGCGCACTCTCCTGGGCATTTGCCAACAGACTTGGCAAACACGGTTAAAAATAGACAAAAATATATTAATTCCGTCCGATGTGGGCCGGAGGAAAAGGCATCTGATTTGGCAATCGTCTCGAAAATTGCAATTTCCATAAACCTTTTCTGCCACCTCCTGTTCAAGTTTCTTGGATAAGCCAGGCGGCGTCGACTCCAAACCGTATTCCTATTCGATTGATTTAAAACTATTTATCCGTTGGCAGTCTATTCCATAAAGGATCTGGAAAAACTCTCTGGAGTAAAGGCCCACACCATCCGGATTTGGGAGCAGCGCTATGGCATCATCAATCCCAGGCGAACGCCGACGAATATCCGATACTATCAGGACGACGACCTGAAGTTTCTCCTCAACATCGCGTTGCTCAACAAGAATGGCATCAAGATCTCTAAGATCGCCAATATGTCGAAAGATGAGGTGGCCGAAAAGGTCGCAGCCATTTCCGACATCAACTCCGAGTACGGTACCCAACTCGATGCGCTAACGATCTCCATGATCGAAATGGATGAGATGAAATTCGACCGCATCATCTCGACCAACATCCAACAACTGGGCTTCGAACGCACCATGTTGGAAGTCATCCTGCCTTTCCTCGACAAACTGGGCGTGCTGTGGCTCACCGGCTCCATCAATCCGGTACAGGAGAACTTCATCAGCTATCTGATCCGCCAGAAACTTATCGTAGCTATCGATGCCGAACCCCTCGCCCAGGGAGAAACCGTGAAGAAATTCCTCATCTACCTACCAGAGGGCGAACGACAGGAACTCAGCTTGTTGTTCATGCACTACCTGCTCAAGGTGCGGGGCCATCAGGTCCTCTATATAGGCCAGGACATGTCGGTGTATGACCTGAAAGATATCTATAAGGTCCATCGGCCCGACTTCATCTTCACCATGATCTCCGAGACCTTTGCCCGCGAACCCGTGCAACAATACGTGGATACGCTTTCCACCACCTTCCCGGACGCCCGGATCCTGCTGACCGGTTACCAGGTAGTTGCGCAAGACGTGCCGACACTGGGCAATGTGAGAGTACTGAAAAGCCTCGAACAAACCTTACAATTTCTGGATCAGTTAGCCTGACCGCGAACCTTTTCCCGCTCCGGGAACTATACTTACTGCACCTTATTCATTACTTCTTAAAATCGATCCATCAATGAGAACAATGCTTTATTCTTTGACCTCCCTGCTGGTGGTCAGTATGTTCCTCGCTTGCGCCGACGCTCCGGAAGGCGAACGGGTAGAAGCCGGCGATGCCGTCGAAACTCCCGGTGATCAGCAGGCCGCCGGACAAACCTTCCAAGTCAATACGGCCGCTAGCAAGGTCCTCTGGAATGCATCCAAAGCCACCGGAAAACACAACGGCACCCTGTCGGTCGGCAAGGGTACCCTGACCGTCGACAACGGCCAAGTTACCGGCGGCGAGATCATGCTCGATATGCAATCGATCGTCGTCGAAGACCTCCAAGGCGATCAAAAGGCCAAACTGGAAAACCACTTGCGTTCCGGCGATTTCTTCGAAGCCGACTCACATCCGGCCGGCACCTTCACGATCACCAAGGTGGAGGCAGCCAGCGGTGAGAATGCCGAGGTCACCCACCAGATCACCGGCAACCTGACGTTGAAGGGGATCAGCAAAAGTGTGACCATTCCGGCCAATCTTGCCGTCAACGACAACCAACTCACCGCCGTCACGCCTTCCTTTACGATCAATCGCCTCGAATGGGATATCACCTACCGCTCCGGCCTGCTCGGCACGGCCGCCGACAAGGTCATCAACGACCAGATCGGCCTGGTGATCCAGCTCGAAGCGAACGCGGCAGAGGAAATGTGATCGCCTGTTCGCCGAGGTTCTACTGAAAAGTGCGGCAGAGGTCTCTGCCGTACTTTTTTTTGTCTGCCGAATTGCATTTGGATTTTTTTTGCTAGCTTTAAAAAGTTGTCCTTTCCCATCCCATCAGCCGGCTCTGCCTTGAAAAAAACACCAACGCTGAATTTCATGGATTTCCAGCGCCTCTTCGACATCTTCCAATATCAACTCGCCAAATACCCTCAGAAGGTGGCGCTGGCGCATCAAAGGAACCACCGCTGGCAGACCTGGTCGACCCAGGAGTGCATTGCGGAGATTAACCGGGTCAGTGCCGGCGCTTTGCAGCAAGGCTGGAAAAAGGGCGATAAAGTGGCCATCCTCGCCCAGGCAGGCGAGCCGGTCTGGAATTTTCTGGACCTGGGCCTGCAGCAGGTCGGGGTAGTGGTCGTTCCCATTCCGCCGGTCAGCAACAGGTCTCAGATGGAATTTATCCTGCGCAATGCCGAGGTCCGTTGCTGTTTTGTCGCCGGCGCCAATCTGTACCAGCAACTTGCAGCCCTCAAACCCCAGCTTCCTCATCTCAAGCGCATCGTCACCTTCGACAAGATCGCCGACGAGGTAAGCTCTTATCAGGAATTCCTGGTCGAACCCAACGACGATCACCGCTCGGCCTTCCAGACCTTCAAGGCGGTTATTCATGAAGACGATCTTTCCACTATCATATACACTTCCGGCACTTCCGGACAGCCGAAAGGGGTCATGCTGTCGCATAAGAACATCGTCAGCAATATGAAGTCGATCATTTCCCTGATCCCGGTCAACTGCGATCACACGGCGCTGAGTTTCCTCCCGCTCAGTCACATCTTCGAGCGCATGGTCGTCTACACCTATCTGGCCGTCGGCGCGTCGGTGTACTATGCCCCCGGGCTCGACCGGCTCAAGGAATATTTCCAGGAGGTCAGACCGCACTATTTTACGAGCGTGCCGCGCATCCTCGAGAAAATGTACGAACAACTGCTGCGCGAAGGGATGCTGCGCGGAGGGCTGCGCCGGCGCCTGCTGCAGTGGTCGATCCGGATCGGCGAACGCTTCGATGAGCGCCGCTTTGCCAACCTGGCGTACTGGATCCGACTGCGCATCGCCAACCTGCTCGTCTTCCAGTTCTGGCGTAGGGCCTACGGTAACCGGGTGCAGGGCATCGTCGTCGGCGCCGCCGCTATGCCGCACCGGCTGGCTCGCATTTTTTCCGCTGCCGGACTACCGGTGCGCGAAGGATACGGGCTGACCGAAACCTCCCCGGTCTTGACGTTCAACCGCTTTGAGCCAGGGCTCTACCGCTTCGGCACGGTCGGCTTGCCCGTACCAGGGGTCGAGATCCGCATCGAAAAACCCGACGGCGCCGTGGAAGGGGAAATTCTCGCCAAGGGCCCCAATGTGATGATCGGCTACTACAACCAGCCGGAAGCGACGGCCGAAGTGTTCACTGAAGACGGCTGGTTCCGTACCGGCGACGTCGGGCGCTTCGTCGATGCGCGCTTTCTCCGCATCACCGACCGCAAGAAAGACGTCTTTAAAACCTCCGCCGGTCGATATGTCGCCCCCGGAATGATCGAAAGCAAGCTCAACGCCTCCCTGCTC
>JAGQXA010000298.1 GCA_020436865.1 Saprospiraceae bacterium
CTTCTTCGACTACAACGGCTATTCCGACCGGGGCGTGCCGCTCGAGCGGATCGACTTTTCCGGCTACGGGGCCAATATCTTCAGCAACTGGGAGAACCCGGAGGCCGAGTTTGCCGCCACCAGCCAGGCGCGCTTCGACGTGTTCCGCGGGCGAACCGCCCACGAGGTGATCCAGGTGAAGAGCGTCGTCTACCCCTGGGGCATCCGCGTCGTGCGCACCATCGTCATTTTCCGGGCAGGCAGCGGCTACGGCTATCGCTACGATACCGGCTGGCAGGCCGAAAGCCCGGGCCTGTACGACTTCAGCTACAACGTCAAGACCACCCTGGCCGGCGACCCGATCAAACAGCCCAATCCGTTCGAATTCCACTCCGGCCTCATCAAGGGCGTGCACAACGTGCGCAACATCACCGAAACGCCCGACATCCCGCCTTTCGAGGAAACCTGGTACAAGGTCAACGGCGTGGATCACTACTTCGACAGCCAGGGCTTGTGGAAAGTGGTCGACAATTCGACCCCGGCCAACCAAAAATCGCCCGATGTCAAACTCATGCCGGTGTACTTCGACGCCGATGTGGAGATGTACCATGTCAAGAGCGGCGGCTTCGACGGTAAGGCGCCCGTCACCGAAAAGCTGGTGTCGTCGAAAGGCATGCTCGGCTACGTGCAACTGGCCCCAAGGGGGGAACCCATTCCCCCATCCATGTTCAAAGCCCTGCTCGAAGAGCAGTTCGGTTCCCTGGGCGGTCCGGTCGACTGCCTGGTCGACATCGGCGATACCGGTCAGCAGATGCGGGTAGCCAAGGTCGATGTGAGCCTGTCGGAAGACCAATCCGGCAAGCCGATCTTCGTCAGCTCGGCCCGCGGATCGGTCATTTTGCCGAAAGAAGGCTCGTGGAGCGTCGTGCAGTACCTGGCCGGCAGCGGCGAGGTTTCTCCCCTTCCGGAAAATGCCACCGTGCCCTTGATCCAGCAAGGCGTGCACAACCCCAACGCGCAGCCGACCGGGCAGTACCGCCTCGACAACCCGCTCGAACTGGTGCGCAATGAAACGGCTTCTTCGATCTTCTACGGACTGCTACAAACGACCGACACGCAAAAGGCGCTCTTCCCAAAACCGCGCTACGACAAAGGGGTGAAGAAACTGAAGATCCCCAACAGCCTGAAGCCTCTGATGGCCGATGCGTACCGCATCCTGAACACCAACTCCATTTTCCCGAACCTGGCCGACACCCTGCCGATGGACCTCTCCGCCCAGAACCTGGCGGTCGACATCATCGAGGAAGGATTCAAGCTGGCCAACAACGGCGTGGAAGAGGTGCTCGAACAGGTCTTTCCCGACGAGCCGCTTTTCCTGATCAACGAGGATTTCCTCAAGCTCTACATCGAATATTTCCAGGACGAATCGCCCTCCAACGGCAAGCTCAACTTCGGCTTCGACTCTTCGCCTTCTTCGCTGATCGACCCCTGGGCCACCAAGCTGGAAGACATCCAGATGGTGGTCGACCTCGGCCCCTTGCCGCGCCTGATGCGCATCAAGGGCAAGTTCGATACGAAAAAGGGCGGCACGCCGGGCTTCGTCAAACCCGACCTGAAATTCAGCGACGCCCTGCAGCCGGTGATCGACATCCTGCAGGTGCTGCTCATGCTCAACGAAGGCGACTACGGCGGGGCCCTGTCGAAGGGCCTCGAGATCGCCATGAGCAACTCGGCCGACAGCTGGGAGTACGCCTTCCATGCCCGCAAGGAGATCCCGCTGATCAAATTCCCGCCGGGCGATCTGTACGACAACCCCACCAATCCGCTCAAGCTCGAGTGCGGCTTGTCGACCGGCGTGTACTTCAACGAGTCGTTTTCGCTGACGAGCAGTCCGGAGCAACTCATCCCCTCCGCCGGAGCCTATCTGGGCTTCTACGGCCGCTTGTCGGTGATGTGTACCAGCGTCGGCGCGGCCACCGTCTACGCCACCGGCTCGGTCGATCTGCAGATCGGGGCCGACATCAAGACCGGACCCAGCCTGAAAATGGCCTTCGGCTTCGGCGTAGAGGTCAACGCCGGCATGCCGAAGATCGGCACGGTATCGCTGCTCTTCATGGTGGGCGTGGAGATGTACCTCGACAGCACGCAGGTTTCGGTCACCGCCTTCCTCTACTTCCGCGGCAACGCCGAGATCCTGGGCGGCATCGTCAGCATCACCATTTCGCTGGAAGCCAAGGGCACCATCCAGCGGCAACTGGGGGCGCCCGACGAAAAGACCGACATGATCGCGCAGGTCACCTTCGGGCTCGATATCAGCATTTTCATGATCATCAACATCAGTTTCACCGAATCGTGGCAGGAAACCCGCCAGATCGCTTAACCCAAAACCGAAAACCTCATGTTCGATCAATATCGCTTCAGCCTCCTCCCCTTCCCGCAACGTCAGCGCCAGAACGAGCTCGACCTGCACGTACTGATCATTCCCCAGATCAGTCTGCAGTGGAACGGCGATCCCCTCCTGGAAACGCCCATCCCGCCGCCGGGCAGCAATCCCGACCACTGGGCCTTTGCCACTTCGAAGATCGGCTTCGAGGCGCGTGTGCTGGACAGTCTCGACGACTTTCCCGCGCAAGCCCTGCCGGCCACGATCAAGAGCCTCGGCGGAGCGGCCGCCCTGCCGAAGGCCAAGGCGCTGTTCGAAGAGCTTAAGGTCAAGTTCAAGATCAAAAACACGGTGGCGGTGAGCGACCTGTCGGAAAAGGTCGACAGCAAACGCTACATCAAGAAATACCTGACCCGCACCTACCGCAACGCGTTCCACTTCACGAGCCCCCGGGTGCGCGAGGCCGTGGTCGACGACAGCTACCACTGCGCCGTCAAGGAACACAAGCAGGCCAATCCGAACTTCAAGCAAACCTCCGACGAAATGACCTGGGGCAAGGCCTATGCTTTCGCCCTGCGCCACCCCTACCTGGCCGAACAGCTCGGGCTGATCCGCAAGTTCACCATAGAACTCGATCCCGGCATGTACGAAAACGGAGGATTCCTGTATGTGACCTTTAGTTCCGACAGCGCCTACCGAAAAGGTCTGACGCCCGACGGCCAGTTTGCCTTCGTACGCCACTACGCCTGTCGCATTCCGGCCCTCGACCAAACGGAGGAACGGCCGCTGTTCGCCCCGGTCTTGTTTCCGGTCTTGTACAACATGGTCGCGCCCGACGGCAACTACGACCAGGCCTTCATCGAGGCGGCCGAGTACGACGACGGTTTCGCCAAGATCGTACACGCCAGCCAGCCCTGCAGCCAGAACCTGCTGGCCGAAGAAGAAGACGGTGCGCCGCCCCAGCACGACCTCGGCATCCGCCTCGGCTGGGACGACGAGCAGGTGCTCATCTGGCAGAACCGGCAATTGAAAGAACAGGAAGAACAACCCGGCTCCGGCAAGAAACTCGACGCCCCGATGGGCGTGTTCGGCTACCGCGTCGACGCCCGCCTGCACGACGATGCAGGGACCGCTCCTTGGACCTCCCTCGTGCGCGTGCAAAGCAAAAAATCGCTGACGGTGGGATCGGTCGACGTCACCGACGGCCAATACGAAGGCGAGCTGCAGGTAGAAGTGCACCCCATGCAACTCGACGGCGATCCGGCCACCCACCAGTTCTGGTTGCCCATGTACTTCGGTAGTTGGAACGGCAAATCGATGGTACTGCCCGACGAAGATGCCGTCAGGATCTTCCAGCTCGACAAGGCCGACTCCCAGCAGATCGCCCTGGGCCGGATCTACAACGCCCTCGGCATCGAAGCCGGCCTGATCGACGAAACCGATCCCACCCAGAAGGAACCCCTGCAGTACGGCAAGACCTACGACTTCCGGGTGCGCCTGGTCGACCCCACCGGCGGCGGCCCGGAGGAAGCGAACGATCCGGTGCACGAAGCCGAAGCGCCCGTCACCACTTTCACCTTCAAGCGCTACGTCAAGCCGGAGCCCGTACGGATGGAAGGGCTGCTAGAGTTCCTCAGCCAGCAAGCCACGCCGGAGGGCGAAGAAACTGCCCCGGAGATCGTGTTCTTTCCCGGTTCGCCGGCCAACACCCTCACGCTTCGCCGCCCCTTGCTCGGCTATCCGAACGTGGTGTACACCGGCAAATACGACGATCCGATCCCGCTGTTGCAGGCCGCTTCCGATGCCGCCCAGGCCATCGCTCAAGCCAACCTGGCGAAGGCTCCCGGCGAGCCGTACGAACCAGGCCATAATCATTTCGGCATCGCCGATCCCGACGTCACGCAGGTGCAGATCACGGTCGAAGTGCGCACGCTCAAGCTCGACAACCTCAGCTCGGTGCGCGGCGACGAGCCCTATCTCCATTTCTACACCACTACCCGCGATTTTCCGGCCGGCATGGCCCAGATCGACGATCCGCTCGACCTGGCGCTCGAATTCCGCGACGCCCCGGTGTTGAAATTCGGCGACCAGACCGATCTCGGCAACTGGATCGACGAGGCGACCGAACTGAATTCCGGCAGCCTGAAGCTGCCGACCGCCCGCGACATCCGCCTGACGATCCGCGCGCTGGCGCCGGCCGACAACACCTATTTCGGCGGAACCGACACCCACGAAGGCCGCACCATCCAGATCAAGGTACGGCAGGAAAGCTCCGACGAGCGCGAGTTGTTGAAAGAACTCAGTCCTTCGCGCGAAGTGCGCGGCATCTACCTGCAGCCCGACCCACCGCAGCCCAACGACCGCCGTTTTCAGACACTCCTCTTCAAACGCGGCTCGGCCACTACCCCGGCCCTCATTCAGCGTTTGGCGGCCCAGTTGGAAGTCGAGCACAAGGGCCTCACCCTGGTCGGCGAAAAGGGGCAGCGCGTCGTGTTCGGCTGCTCGCGCCGCATCCGGCACACCCTGGCGCCCGACCACAGTTCGATCACCTTCGCCTCGAAAGACGAACTGCTGAACCACTGGATCGTGGCCGTGACCCTGCAGATCGACCGCGACTGGACCTGGGA
>JAGQXA010000299.1 GCA_020436865.1 Saprospiraceae bacterium
CCCGTGGCCTCGATCTCCATATATTCCTCATCGTCGCCGATATCGGCCATCACCTCGTTCCAGGCGTCGAGGCCGCTGATGACGAGAAAGGTCATGACCACGGCCGGGATGGCCGTCCAGACGATCTCGAGGCGGTTGTCGTGCGGCATGAACAGGGCTTTGCGTTCCCCCTTGCCCTGGTATTTCCAGGCGAAGTAGAACAGCGCGATCTGCGTCAGCACGAACACGATCCCCGTGAACACCAAGGTGATGTTGAACATCGCGTCGAGCCGGCTGCCGTGGGCAGAAGCCGATTCATGCGGGCCATAACCGAGCATATAGTTCTTGTAATATGCGGCCGACCAGATGCAGAACACCAGGAAGAGCGCCATGAAAACGAGGGAGTTGAAGCCGTTCCTCCGGTTGGAGATGGCCTGTGTCTCTTCCTCTCCGCGGATCTTGCCGGTCAGTTCGGTCACTTTGCCGATCTGAACCACTACCACAGTGATCAACAAGATACAAGCGAGGGCCAGTAATAAAGTCATGGATCGTTCGAGTTTATGTGAACTCCCGGGCTTCGCCCGGACCTAAACAATTTTTCTTACAAAATTACACCTTGTCAACGCTGCTGTCGATCGCAGGTTATTATTTGCCTGCTATTTAGATTCAATCTAAACAGCCATACAGAATCAGTGGTGCGCCACCTCTTCGTCCTCTCCGAACTCGTACCACACCTGGTGGTGTTCGCTTTCGCCCAGGTAGGGGTCGTTGGCCGGCACCAGAGGCGCCTGGGTCAGCTTGTTGAGCACGACATATATAAACAAGGCGGCAAAACCCAGCATCGTGCCGATCTCGAGCAGGCCCGGGATCGTAAATCCAGCGGCAAAGTTCGACGCATGGTGCACGGCCTCGGCCGCATGCTCGGCCCCATGGGCTGCTTCGGCGCCATGAGCGGCGGCCAGTTCATGGGCCGTGTGCAGGGCGCCCGGTTTGATCATCAGGAAATAGTCGATCCAGTGCCCGAAGAACACGATCAAAGAGGCAAAGATCAGGGTACCGTTCTTGCGCTTGGTATCGTTGCGCATGAGGATCAGGAACGGCATCACGAAGTTCAGGATCAGGTTGCCGTAGAACAGAACCGGATATTGTTGGTGGCGCGTCTGGAAATAGACGGTTTCTTCGCCGTTGTTCGCGTACCAGATCAGCATGTACTGCGAGAACCAGAGGTAGGTCCAGAACACGCTGAAAGCGAAAACGTACTTCCCGACGTCGTGCAGGTGCTCTTTGGTCACCTCGCTATAGTAGCCCTTCGACTTCAGCCAGATCAGGAGCAGAATGGTAAAGGCGCCGGCGGCGACGAACCAACTTGCGGCCGAGTACCAGGCGAACAGGGTGCTGTACCAATGAGCGTCGACCGACATGACCCACTGCCAGATCAGGGCAGCGCTCGAAAACCCGGCCAACGGCAGAAAAGCAGCCGCCCAGATCCGCATGCGGTGATGCTGCGAAAACTGCGGGCCGCCCATCTTGTCTTCCTCGAGCGACAGCTGCCGCAGTTTCCAGGCGAAGAAGATCCAGACGCCGACGATGATCAGCGTTCCGAAGGTGTACCAGTTCTTATTCAGGAAAGACGACTTGCCAGCCAGTACGGGGTCATTGGCAACGGTGTCGGCATCCATCCAGTGATAGAGCTCATGCCAACCCAGCCACATCCCGGCAATGATCACCAGGAAGAGCGCCAGGCCCGGTATCATGAACGACGCCATCGATTCCCACACGCGCTTGAACAGGGTATACCATCCGGCCCAGGCGGTGATGTTGGCCGCCAGGAAGAACAGGATAATGAACGCAATGCCCGTAAAGAAGACCGTATTGTGGAGCAGGTTCGTCCAAAACCGCATATGCATCGGTTGGCTGTCCGTAAAGAAGGTCAGCAACAGACACAGCAAACCTAGCCCCATGAAGCTCAACAGGACGGTTTTTTGTTTTGATTCGAAGGTGAATTGGTTCATTTTATGGTGTCAGTTTGAAGTTCTTGGATGTTGGATCCTGGATCTTAGCGGTCGGATCGCTCGGAGCGATCCGACCGCTAAGATCCAATGTCCGGTATCAATGATCGCTTTGCTGTTCTCCTCCTTCCGGCATCGAGGGCTCGTCGGTAGCGGGCGCCTCGTTCTGCAGGGCCATTTGCGGGGCCAGGGAACCGCCGGGCACGCCATAATCCGGGTTCAGGGTGTTGGCATCGGGGCTGTATTCCAGTCCCTTCGCCTTGGCCTGCAGCGAGCGGATGTAATGGATCACCTGCCAGCGCTCTTCGTAGGAGACCTTGTCGGAATAGCCCCCCATCATGTTCTTGCCGAACATGATCGCGTGGTAGTAACGGCCGTTCGAAGAAGCGACGAATTCGTCGAGCAGAAAGTTGGCCGGGGCGGCGGGATATTTTCCTCCTGCATCGCCCGCAGCGGGATTCGGGTCGCGAACGAGATAACCGGCGCCATCGCCCTTCGGTCCGTGGCAGATCCCGCAGAAGATATCGTACAACGCTTTGCCTCGCGCCAGGCCGTCGGCCGTGATCGGAAACGGGTTGGCGATGATCTCGGCGATCGCGCGGGTGCGCTCGTCTTCGGTATTGCCGTAGTAGTACGGCACATGGCCGTTGAGCGGTACGGCGATCGAGCCGTCGGCCTGCCCGTGCAGGGTTTTCAGCATGGCCGCCTGGTCGTCGCTGTCGCCGGCGAAGGACACGCCGGCATAGCCGCGCGGAACCGTGCCGGCCACCGGATTGCGGGGCTCAGACATATCTTTCAGCTTCACCACGCTGGCGCTATCCC
>JAGQXA010001015.1 GCA_020436865.1 Saprospiraceae bacterium
CGATTGATCGTCGCGACCAGCGCTTCGGGGGTGAAGTCGAATTCAGATTCGAACTCGATCCGATAGCGGCCGTCGCTCTCGACGATCGGCAACACGCGGGAGGTGCTGTCGCCAGAGCTAAGCAGGACCTGATGTCCGATCATTCTCAAGGAGGTTTCCAGGTGCTTCTGATCTACGGCACTTTGAGCAACGCCGTGAAAGCCGGCCAGTAACAGGCAGACGATGGAGAGAAAAGGTATTTGGATCTGGCGCCGGTCCATTCGACAAAACTATTGAATTCTGGTATGCTTTGAGATGATTTACATAAGATTTACATCAATTTACAATCGATCGAACGATGATCGCCGCGATCCGGCCCATCTTTGGTGGAAACAAACCACTTAATCAATCAGATCATGAAAAAGAGCATCTTAATTCTTTGCGCCACCTTTAGTCTAACGGCCTTCGCCTACAAAAATTGGAGCGAGCCGGAAATAAGTCCCCCCGCATGCCGGCAGGCGCCGATCGACCTGGTCTACGCGGTAGATTCCAGGTTCATGGCCACCATTTCCAAAGAGGATCTGCACCGGGCGACCTCCGTTCTCGACATCGTTCCCCGCGACGCTGAATCCTGGTGGTACGCTTCCTTTGAATCCGTGAAGGTGGCCCTCCTGCACGACGACTACGAAATGGCAGTCGACGGGGACGAAAAGGACCTGAATGCCGCCCAGACCATCCTGCTGCAATCCGCCGACTATTCCACCGACTTCTACATCAAAGCTCGCGGCACCACCAAACATCCCGTTACCGGAAAGATCGAAGACTACGTGTACTACCTCACCATCGTTCCGGAAAAAGAAGCCGCCTATGCCGGCGGCTACGATGCGCTCATCGCCTACCTCCGGGAAAACAGCCGGGAACAGACGGCCATCATCGAAGAAGATCGACTTCAGCCCGGCAGAGTGAATTTTACCGTTACCAAAGAAGGGACGGTATCAAATGTCAACCTGGAATCCTCCTCGGGCTACCCTTCCGTGGATCAGGCCCTGATCGAGCTGATCGCCAATATGCCCGGAAAATGGGAAGCGGCAGAAAATTCGAAAGGAGAAAAAGTCGCTCAGGAATTGGTGTTCTTTTTCGGCATGATGGGCTGCTGAGCACAACAAAACGACCGTCCTCGTTGCCGGCGATCTCCGGATCGCCGGCAACTGTCTTTCCTGCCTGCTTCTCCGGCAACACTTGCTCTCCTCCTACTTCCGCCGTATCTTCGTAGCGAACCACCGCGGCAAACAAGCAAGAATGAAAGACCATTCACAGGAGATCAAGGCCACCGATCCCGACGACGATCAGCCATCACCCACATTCTATCACGGCACGAAGGCCGACCTGAAAACGGGCGAGCTGATCGAACCCGGCTTCCGGTCCAATTTCGGCAAACGAAAAAAGGCGGCCTTCGTCTACCTGACCGCCACCCTCGATGCAGCCACCTGGGGGGCCGAACTGGCCCTGGGCGAAGGGCGCGGCCGCATCTACATCGTGGAGCCGACCGGCCCCTATGAAGACGATCCCAATCTGACGGATAAGAAGTTTCCCGGCAACCCGACCAAATCGTACCGAACGCGAAGCCCGCTGCGGGTCACCGGAGAGGTCGCCGATTGGCAGGGGCACCCCCCGGAACAACTCCAGGCCATGAAGGACCGCCTCGAGGAACTGAAGCGGCAGGGTATCGAGGCGATCGAAGATTGAGCAGCCTTAGCTGGCGCCGAATTTATTTCGCAGTCTGCCGCTCGAGTGGCGGCAAAATAACGTATGGATTTGGAGGTAATGCACATGAAAAACTTGCTTCTGCCGATCACAGTGATCATTCTGTCCATGATGGGCCTCAGCGGACAAGACTGTCAATATGAGAAGTACTTCTACTGGACTTCCATGGCGCAGATCGATTTTTCCGAAGGAGACTTTGAAGAAGCCAGAAGAGAATTCAGAATTGCCTTTTCAACCACGGAATTCCCTCTGGGAGCAGACCTGGGAGTAGCCCTCGAAACAGCGATCAGAACACGCGACACGACCTGGGCAGAAGAGATGTCGATAGCACTTGCAAAAGGCGGGATCCCGCTAATCTATTTTGACAGTCTGAGAAACTATCCCTGGTACGAACACTTTGCCGCTGATTTCGATCAATACGACCACTTTTATGAAACTCAATACAACTTAGAACTAAGAGTGCGCTTTATGGAGTTGGTATTGGCGGATTCCTTATTCAATGAAGACTACCACAGCTGGAGAAAAGGAGAACGGGAAATGACCCTAGAGGAGCTAATAGCCGGCGCAAAGGGGATCTCAACCGGCCTCCAGGTTTTGATAGACGCTTATGGGTTCCC
>JAGQXA010001016.1 GCA_020436865.1 Saprospiraceae bacterium
CTGTTCATCGAAAGGTCGAAGGTGTTTCCGAGGAAGTTGTTTTCGCTCAGGGTGTTGCTCAGGCAGCCGCCCGACATCTTCAGGGCCCAGCCGTTTCGCTCCAGGTCATTGTTCAGGTAGCGGATCCTGGCCGAGCCTTCGACGTAGATGCCGATGGTGTTTTCGCGAAAGCGGTTATGATGGATGTCGGCATCGTAGATCTCTTTGAGCAGAAGGCCATAGGAGGCGCGTCCCCAGTTAAACTCGAAGGCGTTGCCGTACATGGCGATGCGGCGGGAGAACATGACGGCCACCCCGGCGCCGTTGCGGCGGAACTCGTTGTGGTGGTACTCGTCGTCGTTGGAGAACATGAAGTGTAGCCCGTACCGGAGGTTGTCTTCGCTGACGTTGTGGGCAATGACGCTGTGGTCGGCGAATTCCAGGTAGATCCCGTCGCGGTGGCCGCGGACGAGGTTGCACTCGATCTGCACGCCTTCGCAGTACCACAAGTGGATGGCGTTGCCCGACGACATTTCCTCTTCGGCCCGGCCGATGATCTCATTGTCGTGCACCTTACCCGGACCGGCATGCTCGAGGTAGATGCCGAAGAAGGTATTGTAAAGCCGGTTTCCGCGAACGACAAAATCCTTGGCCCGGCGCAGGCGGATGCCGGCGCGGTCTTCCAGATAGCTCGATCCTACGTTGCGTATCTCGAAGCCTTCTACCGTTACGCTATCGGCCACGATGGTGAGGATTTCCCCTTTGCCTTGCCCGTCGAGTGCCGGGTAGTCAATTCCTTGCAGGTGTACTGACTTGTCTATCAATAAGTTGTATTCGAAATACACGCCCGGATGCACCACGATCCGGTCGCCGTCGACAGCCATTTGCAGGGCCAGGCTCAGGGAGGCGAACGGCTGCTGCGGTCCGACTTCCAGCGTTCGGGCGGAGCAGGGCCCAGGCAGGGCGAAGAATAGTCCGAAGATCAGGAGGAGGTTTTTCATTGGGCAGAGACCTGTTTGATGACTCCATTGCGGCGTAGTTCTTCCCTGACCGACGACCAGTCGTACAGTCGGCCGTCTTTGGCGGCCTGGGTTTCCTGGGCGGCGCTTTCTTCCGCGAAGGCGGAGAGGAAGGCGCCCATCGGACTGGGCAGGTTAGGGGAGATGAGGTAGTGCGATTCTTGCGCGTCGATCAAGATGCCCGGTTGTTCGTAGTCGGCGACCAGGAGGAAGGCCCAGTCGGTGTCGGAGGTCGGTTCGATGTAGTTCAAGAGGCATTCGATCGCATCGAAGCGATAGGCCCGTCCCTTGCCGGTTACGGCCTCGGCGGCGTGCTGGCGATCGACGATGGTCATCTTGCAGTAGTCGCAAAGGTCGGATCCGTACTCGATCGGCTGAGGCGCCGGCCGGCAGGCCAGAAAAAGGAAGATGCAGAGGACACCGGCGAGGGTTTTCATGAGCGTTCGATTTTCGGTTTCAGCCACCAGGCCAGCAGGGCCAGTGCGATCCCGAAGCCGGCCAGATAGCCGCCGGTATGCGGGAAGGATTTGGCTACGAAATTGAGAATGACCTTGGTGCCGAACAGAGGCGGTTGAAAAGATGCGCCGGGGATCTTGATCGGGGCCGTGTCGCTCAGATCATGGCCGTAGTCGTATTCCCAGAGGTAAAAGTCGTAGATCCCCAGGACGGCCAGGGCGATCATCAGGACGGCCCAGGTGAAGTACAGCCAGCGTTTGTCGGCGGCTGCCGCCAGGAAGGCCAGGCCGGCCAGGGCGCCGATCACGTACGGAAAGTACTGTAGTTCCGGGATGGCGTCCGGCTCGATGTATTTCATGCCCACATAGTGGTTCAGGATATTGATGTTCTGCAAGGTGCCCGGCGTCGAGCCGTTGATCTTGTCGATCCAGATATACATCGTGACCCCGTCCGGGTATTGCGGAGCGATCAGCGTGATGCGCCACATCGGGAAAACGAATAAACTCAGCAGGCACAAACCGGCAAGGAACATCAGGATCCGGGGTAGGGATTTCATTTCTGTTGTTTTTGGATGTTGGATGTTGGATCTTGGATATTGGTTGCCAACATCCAAGATCCAACATCCAACATCAAAATAATCACTGCACTTCCTCTTCTTCTCCCAGCTTCCACTTCAGCGCGGTGGAGGCGTTGGTGGCCGATACCCGCACGTAGCCTTGCATTTCCTGATGCAGGGCCGAGCAGAAGTCGGTGCAATAGAAGGGGAAGACTCCTTCGTTCTGCGGCTCCCAGAGCAGCGTTTCGGTCTGGCCGGGCATGATCAGCAGTTCGGCGTTCCGGGCGCCCATGACGGCGAAGCCGTGCGGAACGTCGTAGTCCTGCTCGAGGTTGGTGACGTGGAAGTACACCTTGTCGCCCACCTTCACGCCCTCGATGTTGTCGGGGGCGAAGTGACTGCGGATGGTGGTCATGTACACATGCACGGTGTTGCCGCTGCGTTCGACGCGGGCGTCTTTTTCACCCATGGCCCGGTAGGGGTGCTGGTTTTCTTCGATCGGGAAGATCTTTTTGGACTTCGACTGAATGCGGTCTGCCGAAATGCCTTGTGCGTAGTGCGGCTCGCCGACGGTCGGGAAGTCGAGCAGCAATTTCATCTTGTCGCCTGAAATGTCGTACAGTTGCGCCGACTGGCTTAGTTCCGGACCCGTAGGCAGGTAGCGGTCTTTCGTGATCTTGTTGAGCGCCACGAGGTATTTGCCCTGCGGATTGCGGGAGTCGCCGCCCGGGA
>JAGQXA010000300.1 GCA_020436865.1 Saprospiraceae bacterium
ACCAACCATACCTGCTCGAGATCGGTGAATTCGGCCATGTAACTGGCGATGATCATGTGTCCGACATGAACGGGGTTGAACGAGCCAAAAAACAATCCGATCTTCATATCCGCGAACGAGGGTGGTTTAGGAATCAATGGGCGACCTTCAGTCCATTTCCTCTTCCGTCGGTAGCGGACCGAACTCGTCGAGTTCCATGAGCATTTCTTCCTGCAGGTTGAGTACTTCTTCCTGGATGTCGACGAGCCATTGCCCGTTTTCGCGCACCAGGATCGTGCTGTCGCGCAGGAGCTCTCCGTCTTCATCGATGGAGTAGAAACAGACGGCCCGGTCGCCATTTTCCCGGCAGCTGAGGTCGTTGAGAACGGTATGGATCACGCTCGAATCGCCCATCATCTCCATCATCAGGTCGAGGGCGTCGATAAATTCGACCGTGGCGCGCGTACTCAGCTTCTTGGCGTCGGCAAACTGATTCTTATCGACCAGAGCCTGCCAGGCGCGGACGACCGCCTCCGGGCTGTTCGGAAGGGATTCCTGGGGGTCGGGGGTGGAATTGGCGCAAGAAAACAGAAAGCCCGCCGATAAGGTCAAAAGAAGCAAACGCAGAGGCATAACGCGCAAATTTTGCGACTAAAAGTAGGCCGAAAATGGCAAATACAATAGTTTTAGGGCAATTTCCCGATGGCTGCAAGCCTTAAGCTATTAATTCCCAAACCACTTCTGTTTGAGGATATGAAACTCTCCCTGGCCTTCGACCGGACTCCCAATTGGGCGAAGATCGCCTTCTTCCTCTTGTTCCTTTCGGTCTACAGTTGGTTCAAGTTCACCTACCATGAGTTGTGGAAAGACGAGTGGCAGGCCTGGCTTATGGCCCGCGACATGAGCTGGAAGCAGTTGCTGGGTTCGCTCTATTACGAGGGCCATCCAGCGCTTTGGTATGTGTACTTGAAAGGATGGACCGGCCTGGGCGCGGCTGTGGGCTGGTCGGACGTTTTCAGTTTGCAGTCGGCACATACCCTGGTCGCTGCGGCGGCCTACGCCGTCCTGTTGTTTCGAATGCGTTTGCCGCTCTGGTTGAAGATCGCGGTCCTGTTGGGCTACTATCCGCTGTTCGAGTACGGATTGGTGAGCCGGGGGTATGCCTTTGTGATGTTGTTTGCCTTTCTGCTGGCAGCTGCGCTCGAACAGCCCCGCAAAAACACCTGGCTGACGGCCGTCTGGCTGTTCTTGCTGTGTCAAACCGAGGTGTATGGCGTATTGATGGCTGCCACCTTTCTGGGGTATCTGTTTTGGAAAGAAGGACAATGGGCTGTGCTGCGAGAAAGATGGTACCTGAAACTAGCCGGCGCCGGGTTTTTGGGAGCGGTTGTTTTCATCGTGACCGTTTATCCGCGGGCCAGTCAGGACGAACTAGCCAGCGCCTACCTCGATCAGCCCCTGGCGATAGACGCCATCGCCAAGGCCTGGCAGGGCACGCTGGCCAATACTTACTACCTGGGCAGCATACCCGATACCAATGTGTTCGGCTATGGGAGTTTAGGCCTGATCCTCAGTGCAGTAGTCCTGGCAGGACTGATCCATCTGTTCTGGCGGGAGCGGCCGTTGCTCTATTCCTTTCTCTTCTTCCAATTGTCATTCCTCCTATTCGCAGCGGTTATTTACACCGGCGGCGTGCGCCAGTGGGGTACGGCCGTGATCTTCTGGGTCGCCTTGCTGCAGCTTTGGCAATATGAAAGGCCGTCGCCCGGCTGGTCGCGCTGGCTGGTGGTCGGTTCGATCCTCTTCTTTCAGTTGTACTACTCGGTCCTGGGTTTGCAGAAGGAGTATCGTTACCCCTTCAGTCACGCCAAAGCAGCGGGGCTGTTCCTGCGCGAGAAGGTGCCGCCGGAGGTGCCCATTGTGGCCATCAACAAGTTCGAAGCGGCGCCCGTGCTCGGCTACGCCGGCCGAACGTTTTACGCCTTGCCCGAGGGCGAGCCTTTTACGTATTTCAAGTGGGTGGAAAAGGTCTACCTGCCTCCGGAGCACGAATTGGGGCTTTTTGCCCAATACAAGCAGGTGGGCGGGATCATCGTCGTTTCTCCCAAGCCGCTCGATCCCGACCGTTATCCTCATGCCAGGTTATGGGAGTCGTTCGACGGATACAATCTGAAGAATGAGAATTACTACCTCTACACGCTAAGTCGCTAGGATCAAACGCTGAGCATGACCGGCATGACGAGCATGAGGATCTCCTGTCCTTCCGTTTCGTCGACCGGCAGCAGGATGCCGGCGCGGTTGGGGGTGGAGAGTTCCATCTTGACTTCGTCGGAATCCAGGACGGTCAGCATTTCGATCAGGAAGCGGGCGTTGAAGCCGATGGTGAGGGCGTCGCCCTCGTAGGTGCAGGTGAGTTGCTCGTTGGCCTCGTTGGAGAACTCGAGGTCTTGCGCCGAGATCGTGAGGCTGTCCGGAGCGATCTTGAGGATGACCTGATTGGTGGTTTTATTGGCATAGATCGCGATCCGCTTGAGGGAGTTCTGAAAGTCGGCGCGATTGACCGTGAGCAGGTTGGGGTTGCCGACCGGGATCACGGCGTTGTAGTCAGGGTAGCTGGCGTCGATCAGGCGGCAGGTGAACTGGGTGTCGCCGAAAGAGATGAAGGCGTTATTCTTGTTGAAGGCCAGGGTCACGGTTTCGTCTTCCGTCAGGGCGTTCTTGAGGAGGTTGAGCGATTTTTTCGGCACGATATAGGAGGAGGCCACTTCGCTCGCGATATTGTGGAAAGTGTATTTGACCAGTTTGTGTGCGTCGGTGGCCACGAAGGTAAACTTGCTGAAGTCGACTTGAAAGAAAATGCCCGTCATGGCCGGGCGCAGTTCGTCGTTGGAGGTAGCGAACAACGTTTTATTGATGCCTTCGCGCAGTACTTCGGCCGGCATGCTGACGGTATCGGTGGAGTCGGCCGAGGGCAGTTTGGGGAAATCCTCGGGCGTTTCGCCTGCCAGTTTGTACTTGCCGTAGGCTGAGGTGATCTCGACGCCGAAGGTGTCTTCGTCGACCCGGAAGGTGATGGGCTGCTGCGGAAGCGCCTTGAGCGTGTCGAGCAAAATGCGAGCCGGAACGGCGATGGCTCCGTCCTTATCCGCTTTGACATCCAGTTTGGTCGTGATGAAGGTTTCCAGGTCGGTCGCCGTGATCGTCAGTTCGTTGTTGGCGATGGAGAAAAGAAAATCTTCAAGAATGGGGAGGACCGGGTTGGAGGCGATTGCGCCGCCGGCCAGTTGCAGATGCTTGAGCAGGTCGGAAGAGGAAACGCTAAATTTCATGGTCGCGATTTGGTTTTGGTCAGCGTTTGCGGGCAGACGCGCCCCGCCAGGTAGGCAGCTGGTTTTGCTTGCCGCAAGGTACAAAAATATGTCTTCCCAAGCCGTTTACCTATCAAAGAAATTAACAGCGTGTGGATAATTCCGCTTAACTTTGCCCACCTCCTGTTCGGGGTCGCAATTGATGGGGTTTAATTTATTGAAATTCAGGATTTTGCCAGGCACCGAGAGAGGATAAAACTGCAGAAAAGTACGAGGTTATGAGGGTTGATCGGAAAAAAGCGCCATTGATCAGAGAAATCGGAGCGTTGGAGTTGCCGATGGCGGAAAAATACCTGTTGGACAACGGTATTCCGGTTTACGATGTGCGCATGGGTACGCAGGAGGTCTTGAAGCTGGAACTCGTCTTTCTGGCGGGCCGGCCCTTCGAGCGGCAGAAGTTGGCTGCCCGCGCTACGGCGGCTTTGCTCAAAGAAGGAACGATCGGACATAACGGCGCCGAGATCGCCGAGGTTTTCGATTTTTACGGGGGCACCTTGTCAGCGCCGGTCAATCTCGACACCTCCACCCTGGTCCTTTACTGTCTGAAGCGCCATTTCGAATACTTGCTGCCGCTATTGGCGGAGATCATCCGGCAACCTGCTTTTCCCGAAGAAGAGCTGGAAGCCCTGATCGAACGCAATAAGGGCCGGCTGCAGGTCGACCTGAGCCGCAACGATGTCGTGGCCTACCGCGCCATCACCGAATGCATTTTCGGAAAGGATCACCCCTACGGCTACAACAGCTATCCGCAGACGTACGACGAGCTGCGCCGCGAGCATGTGCTCGAGCACTTCAATCGCCTCTATCACACCGCCAATTGCCGGATCTTCATCAGTGGGAGAACCGACGAGCAAACTATTTCCCTGCTCAACACCTATTTGGGGCAGGGCTTGCCGGAGGGCCGTCGGGAAACAGTATCGATGTCGCCTTCCACGGAGGCTCCCCGAAAGGTCTTCATCGAACATCCCGACACGGTGCAATCGGCCATCCGTATCGGGCGGCAGACCTTCGATCGACGGCATTCCGACTATCAGGGGCTGTACGTGCTCAACACGGTGTTGGGGGGGTACTTCGGTTCACGCCTCATGGCGAATATCCGGGAAGAGAAGGGGTTCACCTACAATATCTACTCGACCCTCGACGCCATGCGTTACGACGGCTACTTCTACATCGGCACGGAGGTCGGGCGGGAATTTACCGAAGCGGCGATTCAGGAGATCTACCGGGAGCTCGACCTGCTGCGGGAAGAACTCATCGACAAGGAGGAAATGGCCATGGTGCGCAACTATCTGTTGGGCAACCTATTGACCATGCTCGACGGCCCGTTCAACGTGTCGGAAGTGGTGCGCACCCTGATCATGGACGAGTTGCCGCTTTCCGATTTTGCCGACCTGGCGGAGATCATCCGGACCATATCTCCCGAGAAACTGAGGGAACTGGCCCGACAATATCTCGATCCGGCCGACATGTGGGAGGTAGTGGTTGGCTGATTTTTTAATTTTTACGGAAAATTTGCGTTGTTTTGTAGCGCATTCGTCGCCCAATTTTTAGTTTTATGGGCGAAGACAGACCGGCAGGGCTCCGGCCTCCTCATTTGTGCCCCCGGTTTGTCGGATCTGCTGAGGGAAGCGAAAGAACGTAACGCCGAAGCGACCATTCTAAAACGCCCGGTGCTTTTTAACCTGGAGGAAACTGATTAATGAAACTGTTTAGCTTTTTTTCTCAAGAATTGGCCATTGACCTGGGCACAGCCAATACGCTCATCATACAGGACGGGAAAGTAGTTGTGGACGAGCCTTCCATCGTAGCGATCGATCGCCGTACGGGACAGACGATCGCCGTAGGCAAGAAGGCCATGCAGATGCACGAAAAGACCCACGAGAATATCAAGACCGTCCGCCCGCTCAAAGACGGCGTGATCGCCGACTTTCAGGCGGCCGAAAGCATGATCGAGGGCATGATCAACATGATCGG
This sequence comes from Saprospiraceae bacterium, assembly GCA_020436865.1. Taxonomy (GTDB): domain Bacteria; phylum Bacteroidota; class Bacteroidia; order Chitinophagales; family Saprospiraceae; genus JAGQXA01. Next base: position 5,322 of record JAGQXA010000300.1, read on the forward strand.
CAACCGTCGCCGCTTCTTCAGCCACCTCAAGATGGTGATCTGTATTCCCTCGGGGATCACCGAAGTGGAAAAACGGGCCGTGTTCGATTCGGCCGATCATGTGGATTCCAAAGAAACTTACCTGATCCACGAGCCTATGGCCGCCGCGTTAGGCATCGGACTCGATGTCGAAGAGCCGGTCGGCAACATGATCATCGATATTGGGGGCGGCACCACCGAGATTGCCGTAATCGCCCTTTCGGGCATCGTCTGCGACCAATCGATCCGCATTGCCGGCGACGAGTTCACGATGGACATCATGAACTACATGAAGCGGCAGCACAATATCCTGATCGGCGAACGAACTGCCGAGCAGATCAAGATCAACGTGGGCTCGGCCCTGCAAGACATGGACAATCCGCCCGAGGATTACGCCGTGAACGGCCGGGACCTGATGACCGGCATTCCCAAACAGATCACCATTACTTACAGCGAAGTGGCCCACTCGCTCGATAAGTCGATCTCCAAAGTGGAAGACGCCATCCTGCGGGCACTGGAAATGACGCCCCCCGAACTGGCTTCCGATATCTACAAAACCGGCCTGTATCTGACGGGCGGTGGAGCCTTGCTGCGCGGACTGGACAAGCGGATCAGCATGAAGACCAAACTGCCGGTACACATCGCCGAAGACCCCCTACGGGCCGTCGTGCGTGGCACGGGCATCGCTCTGAAGAACACCGATCGCTTCTCCTTCCTGATCGACCGGAAGAGCGTTTGATGTTGGAGCTCCCTGCCGGCTGGCAGCGGCACGGCAGACGGTATAAGTAACAGGCACTATGCGAAATCTCATCTTGCTCTTCGTTCGGTATGGTGGTTTCCTCCTGTTCGTTTTTTTCGAGCTCATCAGCTTTTCCCTGATCGTTCGCTTCAACGAAGCACAAGGCGCCATTTATCTCAACTCGTTGAGCAATGCGACCAATTTTGTCGACGAATCCGTCGCCGGCGCTATCGACTATTTCAGTCTGCGCAGGGTCAACGACAGCCTGCTGGCCGAAAACGCGCGGCTGCGCACCCAACTGCTCAACCGGCCTCCTCAAAACCCGCCTTCTATCGATACCCTGAACAATGCAGAAGACTCGCTCATCTATGAACTATTTCCGGCGCGGGTGATCTACAACTCCATCACGCGCCGAAACAACTACCTCACGATCAATAAAGGCTCGGCCGATGGCGTAGAAGAACGCATGGGGGTCATCACCCCGCAGGGGCCGGTGGGGGTCGTGCGCAGCGTCAACCGGCACCACGCCCTGATCATGCCCTTGCTGCACCAGCAGTCGAGATTGAGCGCTTCGATCCGCCGCGAGGACGAGAAGTACTTCGGCTCGCTGGTCTGGAACGGACGCGACCCAAAACGGGCCGATCTCGTCTACGTTCCGCTGCATGCCGAACCGGTGGTCGGCGACACCATCGAGACCAGTGGGTTTTCCACTATCTTTCCGGCAGGTCTCCCGATCGGTGTGATCGACCAGGTTTCCCTCGAGTCCGGCAGCAATTTTTACGATATCGAGGTGGAGCTGTTCGCGGATTTCGGCAGACTGGAATTCGTCTACATAGTGCGCAATAATAACAAGCAGGCCCAAAGAGAACTGCTGCAGCAACAGGAGAATGAATAACGCGATTATCACCAACATCCTGCGTTTTATCGGACTGGTGTTGTTCCAGGGGCTCATTCTGAAACGGCTGGAGTTTCAGGTGGGATGGCTAGAGTATATCCATCCGATGGTGTATCCTCTGTTCAT
>JAGQXA010000301.1 GCA_020436865.1 Saprospiraceae bacterium
CGAGTAATTCGCCGAAGCCGCCCCCGTTCACGCGCGGGGCTTTCGAGAACGCCCCGTCGCCCCACTCGATCGTGAGCGTATCGCGGTCGGCAGCTACGCTGCTGGCTTTGGTATAGGTGACGACCGTAGCCTCGATGGTCAAGGCGTCGATCTGCCGGTACGTGATCTCGCCGGCGCGATTGTGGGTGGCGGAAAGGGGGAGCGCAAAGAGCAGAAGGCAAAGAACAGAGAGGGTCGAATTGATCTTCATCATACGAGCATTTAGGTGTGTGATGGTCAAGATAGACATTTTTCCGTTGATGTCTTTGGCGCCAAAAAGGTAATCCCGAAGTCGCATTTTCTTACTTGCGGCCCCATCATCGCTTCTGCTCCAACAGCCACTCGTAAAGCTCCGGATCGTTGTACGCCTGCACCCAGGAATCGTGTTTGACGCCGGGGTACACCGTGAAGCGCACGGACTTACCCAGCTTCCGGTAGGCTACGACCATTTCCTGCGACTCCTTCAACGGAACGATGTCGTCGTCTTCGCCGTGAAAGACCCAGGCGGGAAGGTCCTGGATCGGGGCGAGGAGTTGCGCGACCCCGCCTCCGCAGACCGGCGCAATGGCCGCAAAACGGTCGGGGTATTCCAGGGCCAGGGCCCAGGCGCCGTATCCGCCCATACTCAGCCCAGTCACATACACGCGGTCTTCATCGACCCGGTATTTCTTCTGTACCTGCTGCAAGACGGCATCGAGAAATTCGGTCGACCAGTAGCGCCCCTCCGGGCATTGCGGGGATACGAGGATGAATGGAAACTCTTTTCCCTGCTCGACCAGCATCGGCGGACCGTGTTTCTTGACCAGTTCGAGGTCTGTGCCGCGCTCGCCGCTGCCGTGCAGGAAGAGCACCAGCGGCCAGTCGTTCGTGCTCTGGCGATAATCCTTTGGCAAATAGAGCAAATACTGCCCGGATACTTCCTTCTTGATCTTGCCTTTCAGTTGGATAGCCGACTGGACGGGCTGTGCCTGCAGGCCGCTCAGAAGGAATAGAAGGAACAGAACCAGGCCGGTACGTTGTTTCATGATGCATCGTTTTGGATAGGAGGCGTCGCTAAGGTACGATTTCTTGTTTAGACGGCCCTCTCGCGCTGCAGGGCCTATACCCGCCGGTATTTCTCGCCGATGTAGTCGATGAAGGGCGGGGTTGATCCTTCGGCGCGCAGTAGGGTTTGCATCTGTGCCCGGTGGTGGAACGAGTGGAAGATCAGCTGCAGGGCGATGTCCTGCAAGACGCAGACCCACTCGCTGCCGTTCGAGGCATGGAAGCGGATTTCGGAGGTGAGTTCCTCCTCCGTTTTGTTTTGCAGAAACTCGAGCCAGGCCTGAGTGGAACGGGCCAGGGAATCCTTGAGTTCGGCGGCGGGCAAAGTCGGCTCCCACCAATCCATGTCTACGCTTTCTGGGTACGACCGGATGCGGGCCAGCCACTTGTTCTGCGAATGGATCAGGTGGCCCAGAAGGCGAGCGACCGCTTGGGGATCTTGCAGCTCGCCGAGCAGGTCGATCATGCGTTCATTGGCGCGTTGGTTGAAGGCGAACATCTCGAGTAGGTGGGCTTTCATCGGCAGCAGTTTTTGCAAAGAAACGAAGCCTTCGGTTAGTTTCAGACCAACCGAAGGCTTTTCGTCCGACGAAATCACTTGAAGGGATCGGCGAATTTCCCGTCGGCCAACAATTGCTCGTCGGTCAGCGTGCGCAGGAAGGCCGCGAGCGCCGCTTTTTCATTGTCGCTCAGGTTCAGCAGCTGCGGCTGCGGGCCGCCGGGGCCCGGCACGGTCAAACGGATGTCGAGCGCCGGACCGGGCTTCACACCGCTGTTGTAGTGTTCGA
>JAGQXA010001017.1 GCA_020436865.1 Saprospiraceae bacterium
CCGACGGCGGCATCGATGTGCAAGTCAGCGGTGGGGTAGGGCCCTACCAGTTCACCTGGAACGATGAAGTCACGACCGAAGACCGCCTGCAAATACCCGGCGGCACCTACATCCTCACCGTCGAGGACGCGCTCAATTGTGCCATAGACAGCGACCCCATCGTGGTGCCAGAACCGGCGCCGCTGGAGGTCGAACTCGTGTACATCGACAACCTCATCACTTGCGACGGCAATACCGTCGATTCGCTCATGCTCGACATATCCGGCGGTACCCCGCCCTACGCCATCGAGTGGAGCAACGGCAACACCACCCCCTACCTCGACGGCATGGCCACCGGTGAATACACCGTGGCGGTGGTCGACGTGAACGGCTGCCGGGTGTTGCTCGAAGAGATCAAGGTACCCGAACCGACCGAGCCCATTGCCCTGATGCGCGACGAAGAGTTTGTATTCCCCGACAGTTGCGAGAACCTCGGCGAGGGCGCCGGCATCCAGGTGCTGATCCAGGGCGGCGCGGCGCCCTACCAATACAACTGGAGCAACGGCGTGGCCGGTATGACCAGCTCGGACACCCTGCAACAGACCGGGATCAATCCGGGCTATTACCATCTGACCGTAACCGACGACTACGGTTGCGTGGCCGAACTGGACTCGCTGCAGGTCGTTTTGCCCACACAGGTCGGCATTCAGACGCCTTCCGGCAGCATCCATCACGTGAGTTGCAAAGGCGGGATGGACGGCAGCATTACGATCCAACTCAGCGGAGGCACCGCGCCTTTTACCTATATCTGGACCAACCTGCAGGGCGATACCGTTTCGACGGAAGCGGTGGCCGACAGCCTGCCCGCCGGCACCTACGCGGTGAAGGTGGTCGACCAGATCGGCTGTACGGCCTTCAAGGGCAACCTGAAGGTCAACGAGCCGGCCACCTCCATGCAGGTGACCTATCAGGTGACCAACAACCTCTGCTACGGCGGCACGAGCGGATTGATCAACCTCAACGTAATGGGCGGCACTTTGCCGTATAGTTTCCTTTGGAATAACGACGCCACCCTGGAGGACCTCTTCAACCTCCCGGCCGGCAATTATGCGGTCACGGTGACCGACCACAACGGCTGCACCTTTACCCTCGACTCCATTCCGCTGACCCAACCCCTTGATTCGTTGCATGTGTCCGCTTTCGAGGTCGGGCAGATCAGCTGTTTCGGGGCTAAGGACGGCTACATCGATCTGACGGTAACCGGCGGCACGCCGCAGTACAACTACATCTGGAGCAACAACAAATTCACGCAGGACATCCAGAATCTCGGTCCGGGCGCCTACAGCTGCTTCATCTCCGACGCCTTCGGCTGCCAGTATCAGACGATGAACTTCATCATCGTCGAACCCTCGCAGATCGAGGTCGCCGATTTCGAGATCACCCCCTCCGGGGTCGGCACCGCCAACGGCGTGATCGAGGTGACCATCAGCGGCGGCATTCCCTTCTACACATACCAGTGGAGCAACGGCGATACCGGCCCGGTGGCCGATTCTCTCACCGCCGGCGAATACACCTTGCAGGTGTACGATTTCAACGGCTGTTTGATGACCTTCGAGTTCGTCGTGCCCGATAAACCGGTCAGCGCCGAGGATGTGCTCCGTCCGCTCTGGGCCCGGCTCTATCCAAACCCGACCGCCGGTCCGGTCTGGCTCGAACTGCAGTTCCGCGCTCCTGCCGATCTGCGGCTAACCGTCACCGATGCGCTCGGCCGCGAGCGTTGGTCGAAGGAACTACCGAATTTTGCCGCCGGTCAGATCGAGCTGCCCGAACTCGGTTCCGGCATCTTCTGGGTACAGGTTTGGAGGGAAGGGAAAGTGGTGTATCGGAACGGGTTGGTAGTCGAATAGTGGCGACCAACTAAATTTGGTCGGAGGTCGCAAAGGTTGCAGAAGTGACAAAGGTGACAGAGGTGGAAACGGCCTCTGTCACCTTTGTCACTTCTGCAACCTCTGTTACCTTTTTCATTCCAGAATCGCAAACGTCGTCCGCCTATTTTCCTGATGTTGTTCTTCGGTGCAGCGGTTGCAGATGCAATCGGCGGCGGGAACATTCTCGCCGAAGCCGCGCGCGATGAGGCGCTCGGGAGCTATGCCTTTCGAAATGAGATAATCGACGGCCGACTGGGCGCGCTTTTGCGAAAGCTCTTCGTTGTAGCGGGTGGTACCGCGGCAGTCGGTATGCGAGGCCAGTTGGATGCGAATGTCGGGGTTGAGCTGCAGGTTGCGGGCCAGTTCGTCGAGGGTGGGGCGGGCGTCTTCGCGGATCTCCCAGCGGTCGAAATCGTAGTAGATATTTTCAAGAGTGATCTCGAC
>JAGQXA010001018.1 GCA_020436865.1 Saprospiraceae bacterium
GTGGGTAGTGGGGGAATCGACAAATAATTTGTATCATTGCTACCGACAATTGAACAAACAGCAAAACAGCCGGGCATGGCAGAAGAAGACCGTTTGATCGACGCCTTTGGCGAGTTGATCTATGCTGTAGCGATTGCCGACGGCATCGTGCAGGAAGAGGAAGTGACCGCATTAAAGACCATTCTGATGGGGCATCCATGGGCCCGCGAGATCCAGTGGTCGTTCGATTACGAGCGTTCGAAGGGCCACAGTCTGCAGGAATCATACGCCAAGGCGCTGGAGACCTTCAAGGAGCACGGCCCGGCCCCGGAATATCAGTATCTGCTGGAGATCCTGGAGCGCGTGTCGAAAGCCAGCCACGGCATACACCCCAACGAAGCGGGGGTGATCCGAAATTTCCAGCGGGAGTTGCGCGAGAAATTCCTGCGCGACCTGGAAGACCACGAACTATACTCAAACGACAGTGGTTTCGGAAATTCTTAAGTGGTTGAGGGTTTCCCGAACCACTGTCGGTATAATAACCTGATAGAGCTACTTTCGGTCGGTATGAAGATCCACCCTACTGTTTGGTTGGCGCCTTTAGTGGCGCTGATGTTTCAATGCCAATCCAACCCTTATCAACAGGGAGAGATCCTTTATGCCAATTTTTGCGCCAACTGCCACGGCGTCGACGGGCAGGGGCTGCAGGGGCTGATCCCACCCCTGGCGGCAGCCGATTACCTGCAAGAGAAGCGCGAGCGACTGGCCTGCATCATCCGGTACGGATTGCAGGACACCATCGAGGTCAACGGCCGGACCTATGGCCAGGTGATGACCGGCATCCCCGAGTTGTCAGAAACGGAGATCGCCAATATCATCAATTACATCCACCATGCCTGGGGGAACGACTTCGGCTATGTGCCTTTCGACGAGGTTCGCCGAAGCCTGACGGGCTGCGAAAAGAACGGTCGGTGATCTTGCGAAGAGGCGGTTTCTACAATGGCGGATTACCGAATTTATTCGAATAAATGCTACTTTACGACAGCTTTAAAAAACCATATCAAAGGAAACCTTGAAAAAGGTTGTATTTTTGAAGATTGCAACAACAACCCGATCACAATCCGACCTGGTTATGAAAAAACTCCTTACTTTTTTCTTCCTCTTATTCACCCTTGGTCTGTTGGCGCAAGCGCCTGCTAACGACGACTGTGGCGGAATCATCGATCTGGGCGAAGCGCCATTCTGCCCGGACGACGTGTTTTTCGACAACGTCGAAGCCACCCCTTCCGACATCGGCAACGACAACATCCCCGACATCAACGAATGTACCGGTCTGGGCCCGATGGAGAACGACGTGTGGTTCTCTTTCATCGCCTCCGATACCATCGATGACTACACCATTACCGTAACCGGGATCACCGACGGCATGGGCTCGACCCCGATGCTGCAACCGCAGGTGGCCGTGTACCGGGGCGATATTTGCGGGCTCGACGAACTCGAATTGCTCGATTGCGGCGCCGCCGACCTCGGCGAATCGGTCGCCACGCTCGATCTAACCGGACTGGACGCCGGGTTGACGTACTTTGTCCGTATTACCGACTATTCCGCCACCGGCGGCGACAACGAGGGCACCTTCCAGCTGTGCATCAAGAAAAAAGATCCGATCGTGATCGTCGACGACGATATCATCACCAACCTCTGCTTCGGCGAGGTGTTCGATAGCGGCGGCCCCGACGGCAACTACGGCCCGAACGAAAACTATACCTTTTCGATCCAGCCCAGCGATCCGTTCGTGGAGTGTATCTATTTCACGCTGGAATA
>JAGQXA010000302.1 GCA_020436865.1 Saprospiraceae bacterium
AGCTTGACCCGGGCATAGACCTGCCAGTTCCACAGGGTCAGGCAGCCCCCGTGGTAGTAGTCCGGAAACCAGCGGAACTGGTTGCGCAGCCCAATCGCCCAAATATCGAGTTCGCCGGCCTCCAGCGTGAAACTACCGGTCAGGGCAGGCGAGCGTTCGGGTCGGAAGGGCACGTCGAAGATCGACACCTCGTCGCGCGACTGTAACAGCCCGAATTTGGTCTTCGCTTCGTCGAAGAGGTTTTGCACGCCATCGAGCGACGATTGCAGGTCGACCGTCGCCCAGGTCGGCAGGCTAAGCCCGCCGCCGAATTGAGCGTTGATCCGGCCCTTCCAGGTGTATCCGGCGCCGGCCATCAGGTCGAAGGAGGTAATACGCGAGCGCTCCACATGCTCGAGGTCGGCCGCTTCGTTGAGGTACACGACACTGAGAATGGTGTCGCGAAAGAACTCGAAGTGGTTTATCCCGGCTTCGCCGAAAAAGGAAAAGCCGGTACTCAGGGGTACATCCTGCCAGCGCAGAGCGAGGGATAGCTGGTCGAGCAACGAGCGCTCGGTCTTATCGTTCTCCAGACCGCTGGCCGAGGGCGCCAGGTTCCACCCGAGTTGAGCCTGAAAACTGCGGCTCCGCCAACGCGTCACGGCCGCGTTCGTTTCTTCCGGCTTTCCGCCCAGAAACTCGATGCGGGCCTGCGTGCGGGTCTTGCGCATTTTCTTACCGCTTTCGGTAAAGATGTTCAACTCGGCGAAGCCCTTGGTAGGTTTCTTGTTCCAGCCGATCTCGTCGGCCTTTTTTCCATAGAGGTCGATATTGCGGAAGGTCAGAGCCAGCGTATCGCCGACCTTTTTTAATTCGTAGCAGCGAGCAAGCGAATCGAGCCCCACCTTGTCGCAGCGATCGCAATCCGGACGGGTTTTTCCGACCGTGGCCGAATGGATATCCAGGCCCCGGTCGACCGGCAGGTAGATCGTCACATCGCGGGCAATACCGGTGGAAATATTCTGAAAATCGACGTGGTACTGCAGCAGGCGGGGGAGGTTTTTCTGAAAATAGGCGATCTGCGGCTTCACCCGGATGCGGTTCGGGTCGTGCACCTGGTGGATCTGCAGCGAATACACATCGATCTGCCGGCCGGGATCGTAGGAAGCGCCCGGCACGACCCACAATGCGGTGAACGAGAGGGTCCGGTTTTTGTCCTGGTAGGCCTCCAGCCGGGTATCCGAGCGCATGCTGAGGAAAATGCGGCCCTCCTCCCCCGCTTCCAGGTCTGACATCCGGAATATCCGCACCTGCCGGTAGGTCTGGCGCAGATTTCGGACGGTCGATAGCGACTCCCCCAAGCGGGTGGTGTCGATCTCCGTGAACGCCACGGACTTTTCTCCGCGATAGCGCCCATCGAGGTTGGCCAGATAAGTGAAAGGCTCGTAGTTGATGGGGAGGTCTTCCGGATTGGCCTGGTTGTAAAAGAGGAACAAATACCCTTCGCGGGCGCTGCCGACCCGTTCGCCGGCGCGGTATTGCAGGATCATCCGGAAGGTATGTCCGGGTATGACCCGGTTCTGGGCGTTGCTTTCGACCTCCAGCAACTTGTTGCTTTGCAGACTTTCCACCGGCGCATTTTCGCGGAAGCGCGGCCGCTGGATGGTCTTGGTCCTCGTCAGCGGTATGCCTACAGCCGTATAGAAGGGCGTCAGATGCACTTTCACGGTCACGCTCGTCAGCGGCTCCCGGTAGTAGTAGACGGGGGATTCCTCATAGCTGAAAGAGCCGTCGCCAAATTCCCACAGGTAACCCCATTTGGCCTTGACGCCACCCTCGGGTTTCCCGAGGCCGACCACTTCAAAACGGGCCTGGGAGGCATCGTATCGGATTTCGGATCCGGAATTCTGCGCGGCCAGCATTGCCGGCATTGCGAACAAACAGGACAGCCAAAACAGGAATGGTCTATTGGAGATCATAGTACCCGATTTTCTTCAAGTGATCGATGAGCGTTTTCACATACCACCGAACGTAGATGTCCGGAGCCGGGTAGAAGGTTACCTGAAGGGCAGTCAGTCAGGGGATCCCAATCCCCCAATCCCTAATTACCTAATTACCTAATTACCTAATTACCTAATTACCTAATTACCTAATTACCTAATTACCTAATCAACCAATCAACCAATCAACCAATCAACCAACCAATTCCCCACCTACCCCTTCTCCCGGTACACGCCCCAGCCGGCCACTTGCCCGCCTTCGAGGCGGAAGAAGATGGTATTGGATTCGTACACCCAGATCTGGCCGGTAGCCAGTTCGACGACGCGGTCGGGAGTGAGGTAATTCTTGGCGACATCGGCCGCCGGCGAACCGATCTTAATACCGAACTGCGTACTACCGGGGTAGTCGGAAGCCGTGAGGTGCAAGACGGCAAACTTGTTCGGCTGATTGGGATTGACGATGGTGGTGAGGATGCGGGAATGGGTCAGCCCCTCCTTTTCCTGGGTGACGCCCCAGCGGATCGACAGCGTTCCCTCCTTGGTCAGGAAGGAGGTGTCGAAAGACATTTTCCGCAGGAAGAGGTCGAGCGACAGGTTTTCAATGCTCTCGCGCGTACCCGTGCGGGGCAGTGGCGGGTGGATGTCCAGTTCGTTACCCTGCAGTTGGGCGAGGTTGACGGGGCCCAGAGGACTGCCTGATTCTCCGGCGCGCGTAAAGAGGGTGGCGGCCTTATCCGGGCTATCCTGCAGAGCGGCCAGAAT
>JAGQXA010000303.1 GCA_020436865.1 Saprospiraceae bacterium
AGCAGCTGGTCGAAAAGCCGGGCCCGGATCACCGAGATCTGATCGACGCGGTGTTCGTGATCTTCGCGCAGTTCTTCGGCCAGATCTGCAGTGCTGAGGAAATCGGAGGCCTGACCAAAGCTCTCCAATTCGCTCCATTCCTTGTCGGGGCGTTCCTCCACGAGATAAAGCTCGCCTCCGAACTGGTCGTTGTAGGTGCCGAGGGCCGGCTGTTTGGGAACGTAATACAATTTCGGATTCGTGTGGTAGACGTCGGCAGCATCGGCCAGGTCGGGTACGACGAAGGCCGCGTAGGGATGCGCCGAAGCGAACTGATCGGCGAAAATATCTTTGGCCACCGTCTTATTGAAGGGGTACGGCACGATCCTGGTGGCGTCCTTTTGCAGTCCTCGCATGACGTATTGCCGCCCGAGGCTATCGACGAGCCGCAGGGAATTGGTTTGGTACCCTCCTCCCCGCTTGACCGGTGAAAGGCCTCCTTGGAAGGTGGCGACATCCAACACGGGAACTTCGACCTCGGCAAAGTACTCATCGCGATAAAGGTCGCCCCAGAAGAAGCGATGCGAACGCCCTTTCGGCTTTTTCCCTTCATAGAGCACGTAGTTGATCTGCTCCCGGTGCTCCTCGTATTCCAGAAATTCGGTGGGGATTTCGATCTCCTTCAAAGGCAGGCTACCACGCACCTGATGGCGGTAGATCAGCTCGCCTTCGGGATCGCCCTCTAGCGGGCGCCAAAATTCCAGCCAGGCGGTGCCGTCGTCGTAGAAGCGCAGGATGGAAATGCCGTTGCCGCCATACGTGAAGAGCGACCCCTTCCCGCCGCGCACGGCCGTTTGTTTCGAACCGGCGCCGCTGACCACGAAGTACTGATCATCGGCCTCGAAGTACTGGAGGGCATGTTCGTGGCCGGAGACGAAGATGAAATTGCCGTTCTTGCGGGCGGTGGCCAACAAGCCTGCCTTGAGGTCTTTATAGGGTTGAAAGGCGAGGTCTTCACGGGTTCCCACCGTGGCGCGCATAGTGGTATAGACCGTGCCGATGACCGGCAGCGGGATCCAGAGGTTCTTCTTGACGTCGGTCAGGGGAAACAGCTGATGGTGTGCCATGAAATATCCGCCGTGAGAGCCGTTGGAATACAACGGATGGTGCTGGGCGATCACGATGTTCTTATTGCGGTGTTTCTTGACTGCTTCTTCGAAGAGGTACAGGAAATTTTCCCGGCTCTTACTTTCGCAGCCGTCGTTGATGGCCGGCTCGGCATCCCAATCGGTCAACCACCATTCGGAGTCGATAAAGATGATGACCAGGTCATTGTTGATCTCAACCACGTCGGGCCCTCCGCAGCCGTGTTCCGGAAACCAGACTCCGTGGTCGTCCAGGTAGTCCTCCACATAATCTTCCTGGCGCTTCACTCCTTTGAGGCCATCACCGCCCCAATCGTGATTACCGGCGATCATGAAGGCCTTTCCCGGAAAATCGCGCAGAGTTTCTAGCTGCACATCCAGGCGGTACTGCGCCTCGGCGCGATCGGGATGATCCTTCGACGGCAGGCCGTGCGGATAGATGTTATCGCCTAGAAAGATGACAGAGCTATTCTTCGGCGCCGAGCGCAGTTTCTGCTGCAGTAGTTGGATGGCCGGAGCGACTTCGCCTTCGCGGGAATAGCCGGCATCGCCGATGAGGTACATCGTATGGGAGAGGGTGAGATTGGGGTCGGGAGTCAT
>JAGQXA010000304.1 GCA_020436865.1 Saprospiraceae bacterium
AGATCCTGCCCTTTGGCCTTGCCGTCGGGTTCGTTGTAGAGAATGACGTCGGGCACGGCCGGACCATGTTCCATGTTTTCGCCGGTGGCCTTGACGTACCAGCCGCGGAAGGGCATGCGTACGAAGGAGCCATCGATCAGTCCCTGCGAGCCGGTCGAGATCACGGCGCCGAAGGTGGGTTCGCCGACCAGTTTTCCGATGTCGAGGGTCTTGTAGGCATGCGAAAAGATCTCGGCATTCGAATAGCTCGTGTGATTGCAGAGGGCGACCGAGGGCTTCGTCCAGGACGACAGGGGCAAACGTTCGCCGAAGGGGTAGTATTCGCGAAACTGCAGATGGTTGGCGGCCAGGTCGTCGGTTGCTCCGCGGGGGATGGTGTAGGAATGCTGCCGTACGTTGAGCACGGCCATGAGCATGTCGGTCGTCCAGCCGCCCCCATTGAAACGCACGTCGATCACGATCCCTTCCTTTCCCTGCCCGCTGGCCATCAGTTCGCGTTCGAAGCGTTCGAAGCTCGTCCAGTTCATGCCCTGAATGTGGAGATACCCCAGCCGCCCGCCGGAATATTCATCGGTAAGCCGTCGGCGTTCGTCCACCCAACTTTGGTAGAGTTCGGAAGAGAGCGAAGCGGTAGGACGGATCACCACTTCGCGCGTCGCTCCTTTGGCGTCTTGTACTTCCAGGAGGATGCGTTCATCCACGGTGCCGTTTAGCAGGCGGTAGAAATTGAGGGGCGGCTCGATCGCCTCGCCATTGACGGAGAGGATGCGTTCGCCGACCTCGAGTTTGCTGGAAGTGCGGTCGGCCGGCGTACGGGGGATCACCCGGGTGATCCGCACGCCCAGGGTGCCGGGGGTTACTTCCAGGCCGAGCAGGCCGGTCTGTTCGCGCTGGGTCTCCTCCGGGTCGGAGCCGTACATGCCCATGTGGCTGGCATTGATCTGGCCGAGCATTTCGTTGAAGACGTCGCGAAAATCCTGGGAGGTGGAGGCGGCCATGGCGATCGGTTCGTACTGTTCGCGCAGTGCCCGCCAGTTCTGTCCGTGAAAGTCGGGGTCGTAGAAACCGGCTTCCAGGCTGCGCCAGGCCTCGTCGAAGATCTGTTGCCGTTCTTGCGGATGGTCGATGTCCATGCGGGCGGAGAAGGGCAGCGATTCGAGTTTGCCGCCGTCGACGCCGATCCGGCCGAGCGAGCCTCCTTGTTTGATAAAATAGAGGTTGTTGCCTTTGGCGTCGAGTTGCAGCCGGTTGAGGGTTGCTTTCTCCTGCAGGGTCTTCAGGTCTTTGCCGTTCCACTTGACGCTTTTCAGTTCGGGATCGCCCGGGCGCCCGGAACGGTCGCCGCCGTTGGTGGTAAAGAAGAAGGTTTCGCCGTCTTTCGAAATGGCCAGATCACCCTCGTTGCCCGGCAGGCGCGTGACCTGTTCCAGGCGTTCGTGGATGTCGTCGAAATCGATCTCGATCGGGTCGACTTTCTTTTCTTCCTTTTCCTTGCCGTTCTCTTTGTCCTCCGCGTTCTTGTCGTCCTTCTTCTTGTTCTTCGCCGGTTCCTCCTCGTCTTCCTCTTCCCAGTCCTGGCGGGTCTTTTCCCAATCGGCCCGGCGCAACCAGACGAACCAGACGTCGGCGTCGCCGTTATTGCGGATCGAGAGGAAGCCCAGCTTGCTGCCGTCGGGGCTCCAGACCGGCGTGTCGTCGGAGCGCGGGTGGAGGCTCACGTTGGCGGGGGGGCGACTGTTGTCTACCGGTTGGATGTAGATCTCGCGGTTGAAATTGAGATCGCTCAGGTCGTAAGCCAGCCAGCGGCTGTCGGGGCTCCAACTCAGGTGGCCGGGCGTGGCCCAGCCGTCGAGCAGGGTGCGTTCGTTGGTCAAGGCACCGTGTTGATCGATGTCGGCCACAAACAAGTGGCCTCGCCCGCGGCGGACGGCGATCTGACGGCGGTCGGGCGACAGTTCGATCGATTCTTCCTCTTCGGGCGTAGTGGTCAGCCGGATGGTCTCTCGTTTCAGGGTCTTGAAGAGATCGGCTTGGGCCGTATCGGCCGAGCGGACCAGGAAGAGTTCGTTATTGCCGAAGCGGTCGGACAGGAATAGAAGAGTGGAGTCGTTGAGCCAGGCGACCCCCTGGTCGCGGTAGGGATGATCGGTGAGGCGAACGGTGCGACTCTTTTCCTTGTCGTTTTGCGTGAGGAAGAGTTCGCCGCGGACGCCAAAGGCGAGGTATTTGCCGTTCGGCGAGAGGGCGTATTCCGTGGCTTTGTCGGTGAACGTTTTATGTTCGACCGGATCGAAGCGCTGGTCGTGCGTGACCTGAATGTCGAGTTGCCGGATCTCCCCTCCGTCGGTGGGCAGGGTGTAGAGGTTTACCCCTCTGGAAAAGACGATCAGGGCGCCGTTTGCACTTACGTCGAAATGGCGGATGCCCATATCGGCGAAGGAGGTGAGTTGCCGCGGCTCTCCGCTCGTTTGTCCGTCGGCGGTAAATTCCTGGGCGAAGAGGTTATAGCGGCCCGAGCGGGCACTGAGGTAGAAGAGCGTGTTTCCACCCCAAACCGGCAGGAAGTCCTGCCCGTCGAAAGTGGTCAGTGCGCGGTACTCGCCGCTGCGGCGATCATAGAGCCAGATATCGCGATTGGCCGAGCCGCGGTAGGCTTCGCGGGCGATGCGGCAGTTGCCCCGTTCGAAGGCTACGAGCCGGCCGTCGGGAGAAGGCGCCGGCGAGAAGCCGAGGGCGTCGAGGGCCCGCGAGGGGGTGCCGCCGGTGGCCGGCACGGTGTAGATCTCTGCCTCCCGTTCGACTTCGGCGAAAGCGCGACGGGTGTTGAACCAGAGATGACCCTCCGGGGTCCAGCGCGGGGCGTAATCGGAGGTCGAGTGGTAGGTAAGGCGTTGCGGCTCTCCGCCGTCGGCTTGCATGACGAACAGGTCGCTGTTGCCGAAGCGGTTCCCCTGGAAAGCGATCTGGCTGCCGTCGTAGCTCCATTGCGGATTGCTTTCGTACGACTCGTGGATGGTTAGTCGCTGGGCGCGGCCGCCGGTGGCCGGCACGGTCCAGATATCTCCTTGGTAGGAAAAGGCGATCTGACTACCGTCGGGGCTCAAGGCCGGTTGCACCAAGAGGGGGGCGACCCGTTGAGAAAAGCAGGTCAGGGCAAACAGGAAGGCGATCGACAGGGAGAGGTACTTCTTCATGGTCGATAGGCGTTGTGATGAACGGCCCAAGATAGCAAGAATTTACCGATCGGCAGGGAGCTGCTGCCGTCGGTATGTGTGGTTTTCAGGGCGGAAAAGAACGGCGATCAACGCTGCAGGTAAGGCAAGGCGTCGGTCCGGCAGAAGTAAGGCGAATCGATCACAAAGCGCTGCAGCAACTGGATGTGCCCCTGTCCGTAGATCACCAGGATCCGGTCCTTTTCGGAGTCGTGGATCTGATGAAGGTTGGAGAAGATGCGGAGGTTGCGTTGATACCAGGCGGCGATGAAGTCGGGTCCGGAATAATTCTTGCCGTCGGCCATGGGTTCGAAGAACTGGAAGTAGAACTCCTGCGATTTGCGGATGACTTCCGGCCGGTTCAACTGGAACAGCATTTCGGTGACGGTGCTTTTCTTGAGCCACTGGTCCATTTGGCTGACGATCTGCCGGCCGGTTTGATTCCGCTCGACGAGGAGTTCCTGGAATTCGGGGTTGTCGGCGAGGAGTTTTTCCGAAGCTGGTTTTCCCTCCGGTCCGTTCACGTCGATCGGAAAGATCGTCTGATGCCCGAGGGCTTTGGCCAGGCGGAAGCCGATCTGCTCGGTTTCGCTGCGGCCGAGTTGATAGGTTCCCTGGAGGTAGGCCTGGTATTTGGCCAGGACATCTTTATCGCCGAAGGGCGCTTCGACGGCAATTTTGGTCGGCTGGAATTTGGCCAGCCGTGCCACCAGTTCCTCGATCTCGGCCTGTCTTTTCGGAGCGAGTACGTCGTCGGCCTGGACATTGAACAGGTCGGGTTTGGCATTGGCCATGTCATAAACGCCCAGCAGCAAGACGGGAATGCGATCCCCGCCGGGCTGGCATTCGGCCGGGCGGATGCGAAAATCGTAGCCGATCGTGTCGGGGTCTTGAGCAAAAAGGCCACCGGCACAGGCCAGCAGCAGCAAGAACAGGGGGGAGAGGGTGTGTTTGTTCATTTTTCTACAAAGGTTAAATAGAAAAGACGTGGTGTTTCTCGAGAAACACCACGTCTTTAGACATGCCAAGTCGCGGCCGGTCACCGGCGCAACACCACTAATTTTTCCACTAGCCGGTCGCGTTCGGTAGAGAGCACGCAGTAGTACATGCCCGCTTCGAGTTGTGATAGCGAAAGCTCGTAGTTCAGCGTGCCTGCCGGCGTATATCCGTCGGAGCGCATTTGGTGTACGGGGCGACCCATTTCGTCGTAGACGACGAGGTCTACGGCGCCGGCCTCCTGCAGTTCGATCCGGAAGAAGACCCGGTCGGTCGCGGGGTTCGGGAAGACCTGGAAGATCGAAGCCGGTTCGAGTTCGACCTCTTCCGAGATTTCCTGTTGTCCGTTTTCCGCAGATTGGCTACCAGCCGAATCGTCGCCCAGATCGAGGACGCTCAGGCCCGAAACCGGTCCGCCGAGGTCGGCGCCGGCGGCATCGTCGTAGTAGGCACAGAGGCCGCCCTTCTGGATGTAGGCCCGGAACATTCCACTTTCCACGGGCACGATGTCGACGCCCGGCAGCAGCCGCACGCAATGCCCTCCGATGGCCTGCACGATGCCGGTATCGCCGATCATGACGTTCGGGCCGAATTCCACCAGGTTGCGGGCGGTGAAGAGAGTGTCTTCGAGCAGCACGGCATTGCTGATGTAGCGGTTCTCGATGGCGTCGTTGCCTTGCAGGATGAGGGAGAAATCCTGCGTGCTGGCGCCTGCCGGCGAGACCACGCGGATCTCGTAAAGACCCGAGTCGGGGGCGCTGATCAGGATCTGCTCGACATTGTCGCGGGTGTTGTCGCCCGTCGTCGCTGCATTAGCCGGATTGGCCGGGTCGAGGATCCAGGGGAAAAACACGGTACCATCTTCGAACTCGATCCGCAGGTCGAGGTCGTTCACCAGGTA